>SLRP01000184.1 GCA_007130845.1 Kiritimatiellia bacterium
CCTGTCAGGCTGGAAAATACCGGAAACTAATATTTGATAAATGCTTAATGCGGGATATCATTGACGTATGGGGGCGACAAGGCTTCGACGTGTAGGTTGAAGCTGTAGTTGCATGCCGAGGACCCCGGTTGGCCTCGTAAAACATCCGGGAAAAACACAAAAGCCAACGAAGAAATGGCTCTCGCGGCGTAACATAAGCCCGCGACGTCTCCCCGCCGACACCTGCTAGGTGACGGAGGCGACGACAGCAGGTTAGCTTGATGGCTGAGCGACCGGGCCTGATAGTGAATCTATTTCGTGGACGCTGGTTTGCGCGGCAGCCTGTCCGTCGGTGGCCGTGCAAATGAGATAAAAAGACGGAACAAGCATGTAGACGCTACAGTGACTCTTACGCGGACGCGGGTTCGATTCCCGCCGCCTCCACCATTTTTGATTTTTCGCCCTGCGGGCGAGGATGAGCCACGGTCCGGGGAATTGGGATCAACGGATCAACACCATTAACGGGGGCACGTGTTATTTATCTCTAAGCACACATGACTTTGACCTGTAGTCTGTAGTTTTCGAAATTTCTGAATCCGTAAGCTCTTCTTGATATCATTTCCATTAATACTGCGGCAGCCACAGCACTGCCCGTAAAATTGTTGCTCTAACTGAATACCGTATCCAATATTTCCAAACCCTGTTTTTCAATATCGGTCTGCGAAGCGTACTCGAAGTGCTGGTGATGTTCGATTACTAGAGACATGGTAAGGGGCAGATGGCATGAAAGGCGGTTAGACGGTATAGAAAGACAGCTGATACCGGAGTCCGGGAAATCAACAAGATGTTAATATGGGCTGGCTGCCGCCGAGTTGCCGGACAAATGTCATACTTCCTCAACAGCTACACCTCTAGCTCGCATGCTTTGCAAGGCCTGTTTGTTCGGAGAGGAAGTGTTCGTGATAAGGACGTCGATTTCATCCAGAGTGCACACTCGACATAATGCATTTTGCCCAATCTTGGATGCATCAGCCAGAACTACAACCGTATCAGCACATTGGATCATGGCTCGTTCCACGTCTGCAACGAGCTCTGTTGTGTTTGATATACCGTCGGAAGTAACCCCTCCGGCGGAAAGAAATGTCCATCTGGCATGATAATCTGTCAAGGTGCGCCGAGCTCCCGGTCCCACGAGTACTCCTGATTGAGGATAGGCCACTCCGCCCGTCAAATGGATCTCAGGCCATGACTCGCTGCCCCGCGATTCTTCAATAGCCATTGCAAGCTGAAGGGAATTGGTAATAACCTTCAATGGAATTCTGGGCAGGCATGCATGCAGATGATAGGTCGTTGTGCCTCCGTCTATGATCACTACATCATGGGGCTGAAGCCGCTTCGCAGCCGTGCGGGCCAGGGCCGCTTTTACCGCGCCTTGTTCAGACTCCCGCATAGCCAGCGGAACCATCCCCTTGAGCTCCGGCAGACGGACACCACCCCGTGTGCGCCATACGGATCCGTCTTCAGACAATGCGCGGAAATCACGCCGAACCGTTATAGGACTTACACGGAATAAGGACGCGCCTTCCTCCACAGTCATCTGTCCGAAAAGCCGTAAATGCCGCAAGATTAAATTGTGCCTGTGCGTAGTCATGGAAATGCGATCTAAGTGATCAGAATGATCATAAAATAATCCATAATGTCAATAATATTTAAATAATATGGTTGATTATTATGATCATGATCAATCATTATATGTATTGCAGTAATGAACAAACTGCATTATGGCGATTCAAACCTGTTCACGCATGCAGTGTCCGGTTTGCACCATAAGTGTGGAGGTTAATGGTCTGATTACTGGAGATGGACGATGGCTATGAATCAAATAAAGGCAATGGTGCTTACCGGAATCCGGGAGATGGAGATGCGGGAGGTGCCGGGTCCCGAAATCACTCGGCCCGGCGATGTCCTCATCCGTATGGGGGTTGTGGGAGTGTGCGGTTCGGATGTGCATTATTACACTACAGGCAGAATCGGGTCGCAGGTGGTGGAATATCCATTCATGGTGGGACATGAAGGTGCCGGCATAGTGGAAGCTGTTGGTAAAGGGGTTACCGCGATCAAGCCGGGCATGCGTATTGCCATCGAGCCGGCCATGACATGTGGCAAGTGCGATCAGTGTCTGGCTGGACGGGTTAATACATGCCGGGCCACTCGATTTCTGGGTTGTCCGGGCCAGGCTGAAGGGTGCCTTTCAGAGTTTATTGTTATGCCGGAATCATGCTGTTTCCCGATTCACGACAATACAACACTCGATCAGGCTACGATTTCCGAGCCGTTGGCCATAGGGGTGTACGCTGTAAGAGAATCCATTCCCATGAATAATGCCCGTATCGGCATCCTGGGGATGGGCCCGATTGGCCAGACGGTTCTTTTGCCTGCACGCCATGCCGGGGCGGAAAAGATTTATACCAGCGACCGGATTTCCGAGCGATGCGACCTTGCGTTGCAGTTCGGTGCGGACTATTCGGGCAATCCGGATAAGCAGGACATAGTCTCGGAGATACTGGAATATGAACCGCTGGGTCTGGATGTCGTTTTCGAATGTTGCGGTATGCAGGAGGCACTGGATCAGTCAATTGAACTGCTGAAACCCGGAGGTTTACTCATGCTTATCGGGATTCCAGAATTCGAACGCATTTCGTTTGTAATCGACAAGATGCGGAGGAAAGAGATCACTCTGCGCAACGTACGGCGCCAGGCTCACTGCGTGCAGGAGGCGCTGGATCTGATTGAAAACGGCAGAATCAATGTTGATCCCATGGTTACCCACAGGTTTCCTTTCGGGGAAACCAAGGCCGCATTCGACCTGGTAGCGGGTTATCGTGACGGTGTTTTGAAGGCAATGATCGATATAGGGGATGTGGCTTAAGATGGAAGATACAGGCTGGAAAATGAGATGGGTTCCTTTGACCGGGCGAAACATCTGCGTGTATCACGTCAACTTTCTTCAGATATTGGCGTGAATGTAAACATCCACATGCACACCTTTTACTAGCTATGAAATATCATTCAAAATACAAAGAACAAGTCCAAGCGTTTGTAGATGTATGCCACACTCTTAGCAGACGAATGTATGTAACCGGGTATGGCGGAAACTGCGCCTGGAAACTGGAA
>SLRP01000072.1 GCA_007130845.1 Kiritimatiellia bacterium
AGTACACCGGACAGGATGGCAGTTCCCGGCAGACAATTTTCAAGACATCCAGCTCCGCACCCACCATCAGAGTTGGCACGGCCGCCCTATCCAGAATGTTCTTCAAATAGGGGATGATTTCAGAGCCGCACTTTATATCCAGCATCAATTCCCTGTCCGACGGAATCTCATTAAGAATCTCCTCAAGAAAAGGGATGTGCTCTCCCTGCCACTTGGGGCCTTTCCACAATCCGGCGTCCAACGGCTCAAGATCATCCGATGTCAAGTCGCGGACAGGGATCCCGTGTCCCGTCGTCCTTAACGCATCCTCGTCGTGAATAACAACCACCCTCTGGTCACTGGTCAACCGGACATCTATTTCCACCCCGTCAGCTTGCTGTTCCCAGGCCAACCGGACTGCGGAAACGGTATTTTCCGGCGCATCCCATGACGCCCCTCTATGCGCTATCAATATCATTTATCAGGATCTTTCATTGTGCAGTGCCTGCCATGCCGGCCAAGTTCTGATTTGACCGCAAACTGTATCCATCACCCTGCAACACAAACCGATATTTCAAGAAACGTCAAGATCCACTCCTGGCACATTAATGAAGCCCCGTTTGCACGGCCGGGCGAGTTGCTGCAGACCAGCACGCTGCTAACAAACAGCCACGCATTGACTTGAACACAAGCCCGTCTTCAAGCAATGTATGTTTCTATGGTTTTCAGTTCCCATCTATTCATGTTCTACTTTCTGCCCACGGCGCTTCTTGTTTACTATCTGGCGCCGCACAGGGCGAAACACCTTTTTCTGTGCATTCTCAGCTACGGCTTCTACGGATGGGCAAATCCGCTCTTCATGGTTCTGCTGATTACCTCCACGGTGGTTGATTATTTTTGCGGACTGATTATCACACACAACGGTTTTAGAAACTGGTCGGCAACCGTTAACGAGCCTCTTGAACAGGGCGGCCGCAGGTCCCGCATTCAAAAGCAGGCCGTAACAATTTCGGTAATAACGAACCTTTCCCTGCTCGGCTTCTTCAAGTATTTCAATTTCGCCACTGAAAATTACGATACGATTGTTTCCCTGCTGGGACTTTCAGGGTTGCAGCTGGACCTGGCCTTTCAGGTCACCCTACCCCTAGGCATAAGCTTCTATACGTTCCAGTCAATGAGTTATACAATAGATATATACAGGGGCCACGCCCGTTCCCTGCGCAACATAATTGACTTCGCATGTTACGTATCAATGTTCCCTCAGCTTGTGGCCGGACCGATAATACGGTTCTCCGAGGTCTCGGATCAATTGCGAAGCAGGGCGCACACTCTTACGAAAACAGCAAGGGGTGTGGCATTCATCAGCCTTGGCCTTGCAAAGAAAATTCTTCTGGCCAATCCCTGTGGAAAGATCGCAGACGTGGCGTTCGACGCCGGGTCCATAGGCACCTTCGACGCATGGTACGGGGTG
Organism: Kiritimatiellia bacterium; assembly: GCA_007130845.1. GTDB lineage: Bacteria > Verrucomicrobiota > Kiritimatiellia > SLAD01 > SLAD01 > SLRP01. The sequence goes on from SLRP01000072.1 coordinate 1,451, forward strand.
ATCGCCTACGCGTTTCAGATCTACTTCGATTTCAGCGCCTATTCCGACATGGCAATAGGTCTAGGCCTGATGCTCGGCTTCGTGTTCCCAAAGAATTTCGACTCGCCTTATCATTCCCAGTCCATCACTGAATTCTGGCGCCGTTGGCATATCTCGCTTTCGTCGTGGCTCCGCGATTATCTCTATATTCCTCTGGGCGGCAACAAGCTCGGAACCCTGCGCACGTATTTCAATCTTTCGGTTGTCATGCTGCTGGGAGGGCTATGGCACGGGGCGTCGTGGAATTTCATAATATGGGGAGGCATCCACGGAACCCTACTGGCGTTTGAACGCATGCAGGGCAAGGATTCGCTATACAGGCGCCTTCCCCGTCTTATTCGCGTCGTACTGACATTCTTTATCATTCTAATCACATGGGTGTTTTTCAGGGCTGAAGACCTTCCGTCGGCATTGCGATATCTGGGCAGCATGTTCGGCCTTAACCAGGCCCAGGAAGGCGCCGCCCTTCTCGAAGGCATAATATATCAGCCTTACTATGTGATGACTTTCCTTGCCTGCGCAGTCATTACGTGGGGCGTCCCACAGACCTGGGACTGGACCCGCAGGCTGGGAATCGGTAAGGCAGTTATAATCGCCCTGTTGCTGGCCCTTTCCGTAACAGTGCTGGCAACGCAGGCGTACAACCCATTCATCTATTTCATATTCTGATGAAAGTCACAAAATTACAACAGACACGCGAAGAATCAGCCAGGCTGGAAATAGGCGAAACAATCATCCGGCCGGGAGTCACCCGGTTTCTCGTCCTGTTTTTCGTAATGGTTATCTACAGTGTTCCTGTGCTGCAGTGCGTGAATGATTACAGGCTTTACCTGCAGGATGAAAGAAATACGCCATGGCCGCAGGCCTTCGATTTCTTCCGTGAAATGCCTCCTGTTACAAGACTTGTAGCGGAAGCTCGCAATGTGCCGGCCGGAATCTTCGAAGCTAACCGGCATGTGCTGAGGCACATAAACGAGTTCGAAGATGACCTTGAAGATGAGTCATATTTCGGCAAGGCCGTCCGCCCTGCCGCTCAGTATATAATGGCCAGATGGCTGGGGGTCGGCAACGAACTCGCCTATATTGGACGGGAACGCTGGCTATTCTTCAGGCCCACCATAGATTATCTCACCGGTCCAGGATTTCTGGATCCGCATCAACTGGAACGCCGGGCAGCCGCTGGAACAGAATGGCGGCCCGCGCCACAGCCTGATCCGCGGCGTGCAATCCGTCAATTTAACGATCAACTGGCCGAACGCGGCATCACGCTCATCGTTATGCCTGTGCCTGTAAAGGCATCTGTCCATCCCGAACAGTTCACGGCACGCTACGATGAAGGGATATCGCCTCTGCAGAATCCCTCATACCGCCGTTTTGTCGATGAGTTAAAGGCCGATGGAATCCCCGTATTCGATATTTCGCAAGCCATACATGAACGCAAACGGCGGACTGGTGATCCGCAATTCCTATCCGTGGACACGCATTGGCGTCCCGAAACGGTGGTATGGGCGGCTGGAGCCTTGAAGCGGTTCATCGAACATGAGGCTGATCTTCCCCGGCGTGAGCCGTTGCAGCTTCGATATAATTATGTGGAGGTGGACAATCTCGGCGATATAGCATTCATGCTCGACCTGCCGGCACAGAGGGAACTTTTCCATCGGGAGCGTGTGCAAATCAGGCAGATTACCACGGGTAAGGGGAATTGGTGGAGACCCTCGGATGACGCTGATATCCTCGTGCTGGGCGACAGCTTCAGCAACATCTACTCCCTTGAACCCATGGGATGGGGAGAATCAGCGGGTTTGATCGAGCAGTTGAGTTACGAGCTGGGACGTCCTATCGACAGGATAGTGCGTAACGATGACGGCGCGCACGCCACGCGGGCGCTGTTGTCCCGCGAACTAGCGCGGGGTAGTGACCGATTGGAAGGCAAACGCGTTGTTGTCTGGCAGTTCGCCGCACGCGAACTATCCGTGGGCAACTGGGAACTGCTCGACATGAATCTGCGCGACCCTGAACCCACGGAATTCTTCACGCCGGAACCGGGCGACGAGGTAGTGGTCAGGGGTATTGTGCAGAATATCTCAAATGTCCCGCGACCGGGAACCGTTCCGTACAGGGATCATATTGTTTCAATGCATCTTGTAGATCTTGAACACGAAGATACGGAAATCAGGGATCGTCAAACGGTTGTGTATATGAGCAGCATGATCGACAATGAATTGACCGCAGCGGCAAGATTTCGCCGGGGCGACCGCGTCGAGATCCGTCTCCGGTCCTGGGACGACGTCGCTGACCGTTACGAAGCCATGAATCGAAGCGAATTGGATGAATGGGAGCTTCAGCTCGTAGAGCCTTCATGGGGAGAGCTTGAATAGAGCAGCCCGGGTGTCGTCCTCATATTCCGGACCATGAACGCACACGTATACCCAGCCAGACACCTGCGATCATTGCCAGCGTAAACACCCAGCCGGAAGCCGCAAACGCCATGATACCGGACAAGGTTGTTCCGATAGTACACCCCAGAGAAACCATGGCGCCCCAACCTAGAAGTACTCCTCCCAGAACAGCCATGGGGAAATTGCGGACAGGCTGTCGGACGGGCTTGAACTGCCCTGCCCAGAGTGCAGTCATGAGCGAGGCTCCCACTAGCGCCAACACAAAAATGGCGTTCTGACTCAACCCGGGACTCTCCGCGACCATTACGCATCCGGCAAAACCATCCAGACCCTGAAACCTTTCGGGCAGCCATCCGGCAATGGTCCCCAGCGTACGTGAAATCCGTCCCAGCTCGGCGGTCACACCAAGCGGCTCGGTTCGTATAAGCGTAAATACAGCCAGGATACCCACTCCGATTCCGCCAGCCCAGGTCGGCCACCGATCACTGAATACCTTGCGGATAATCAATTTCAGCGTGATGGGTTCATCGGTATCCGCACCCCGGGGATTACGCTTGATCCATCTCAACAAAAAACATCCCATGACCGCGAACACAAGCACCTGTAACGCCAACGCCCCTGCATAGCCAGTATGCTCGGGAATCCATATCACTGGAGCAGTAGCCAGAGAATTGAGGTAAAGGAAGTTCCATGAAAGAAAACCAAGGACAAAGCCTCCCAAGGCCCCGGCCAAGGCAAACGGGGCAAGAACTGAGCCCTCTCCAAGACGATATAAATGGGCGCTTATGCAGGAACCGGAAAACGCCATGCCGATGCCAAAGGCGAGACCGCCCGCGGCTAGAGGCCAGCTTACCGGGCCGATATGCGCGGTTCGAGGCAGATACCCCGCGGACGGATCGGCTATCCAAGCACCCATCATCACCATATATCCGATACTGCCTATCACAAGAGCAGTCAGAATCCCAAGCACCCCACGGCTGTCGCCATCCTCGAATAAATCATGCAGACAGCAGAAGAAACAGAACCTGGAACGTTGAAGGAGAACTCCGAAAGCCGCGCCGCTGATCAACGTGAATGATCCCGTGCGTCCGTAGTCAGGATGCCCATGAAGAAGGAATCCGAAATGCACAAGACCAGCGAGTAAACCCAGTGCCACTGTAATGCGAACCGTGGAACGGACAATAACTCCTGGCCCGGCTGTCCCATGATCAGATTTTGGCCCGGGTACAGGCGTTCCACATCCGGATGCACCCATCTCTTCGCCGGAAAATCCGGCGGATTCCACCTCGTTTCCCTTGGTTTGAAAATGATTGCCCATATGTTTCATCAAGGGTTGGATACCCTGCAGAGTCACCATGCTGCATACACCGGCAACAGGCATATTATTGCACAACAGCCGGAAGAGTCGAGTACGCTACGGCCTGTACGGTGATGCCTGACCGAATCCAGTTTGTTAACCGGGAGATAGTGTTCCTATCAACAGGTATTGCGCAACATATAATCCGCGCTATCTCTCATGAGCGGCAGTCACAATCCAGACATGCCATTGCAGCTTTCCTCCCGGATCACTTTCCTGTCCATACCGTGCCGGACGGATTCTCTATCGGAACTCCCACTGCATTGCCATATTCAGTCCATGATCCGTCATACTGCTTGACTTCGTAGCCCAGTATGTTTCGCAGGGCATACCATGTATGGCTGGAGCGTTCGCCAATGCGGCAATAGACTATGACGGGATTCGTTCCATCTATGCCTACATCCTCGTATATCCTCTTCAACTCCTCCTTTGACTTGAAGGTGCCGTCCTCTTCATTCACCAATTCATTCCAGGGAACATTTCTGGCCCCTGGTATATGACCGGCGCGGATAGCCAGTTCCTGAATGCCGGGCGGTGCAAAGATCTTGCCCTGAAACTCATCCGGAGAACGCACATCAACAAAATCGGCGGTTTCCTCCCCTTCCACGACACTGACCACATCATTAAGCCGAGCGCGCAATTCGTTGTTAATCGATTCCACAGTATATTCGGTTGCGCGATGGGACGGAGGCAAGGTAGACACCGGACGCTGCTCCAACTCCCACTTCTTTCGCCCTCCATCAAGAAGCCTCACATCCTCGTGTCCATACACCTCGAAAATCCAGCCCCCCCATGCCGCGAACCAGTTGCTGTGGTCGCCGTATAACACCACGGTAGTATCCTCGGTAATTCCGGCCTGCGATGCCAATTTCTCGAACCGTTCCTTGGAAACAATATCTCTGGCAGTAGGATCCACCAGATCCGTATGCCATGCAAAATTTACCGCGCCCGGGATATGGCCCCTTTCATACACTCCGGGCTCCACACTGACTTCAATAACCCTGACATTCGGATCATCCAGACGTTCAGTCAGCCAATCCGTGGTCACGAGCGCCTCGCGCGCCGATCCGACCGACAACGATGCAATAAATACAATAAAAACGGCGCAATTTGTGATTGTCGTCTTCATACAATTACTCCTTTTCCTGTTAGCCTTCCTTTTAATCTCTATTACTCTTATCGATTTAATAGACAATACACTATCCAATCATAATGTAAACCCCTACTTTCAAAAAAAACTCTTATGACTTTGTAGGTGATTATATGATCAATCCCGGTAGATCCATGTCCACAGACTCATGATCAATTCACATAAACCCCTTTTCAAGGAACTTCATTCCATGGCAATTCAAGCGTACATGGCAATCACACCCGGCTAAACAAATGATTTCAACTTCATATGAGCATGAAAAGCCGCGCATGGAATACATTTTCATGACAGTTTATTGAAACTTGACCACGATTATTCATTGATTAGGCTACTAACTTCTCAATAACGGATTACAGACACTGAAAGGCGAGAAATGACCTTTAAACGTATCTTCATGGCTCTGCTTATGACAACGGGCATATACTCCACTTCTGCTTATAGTGACTATGACTCATCTGGCAACGGTTGGGACAGGAGCATTTCACTCGGACTGAACGGGGCACGCGGCAACTCTGATACAATGCAATTCAGGAGCACATTGCGGGCAGAACAGATCCGGGACAGGGATGAATGGCATATTCTTCTGGATTGGGCCTTCGGCGAAAGCGACAACGAAAAGAACAATGAATTCGGTCAAATTCTAGTGGAACGCAAATGGCTCATGACAGACCGCCAATTCATCGACGCCATATTCGACATCCACTATGACGCCACGGCTCGTACCGATTACCGAATTATAACAGGTCCGGCATACGGTGTATTCCTTGTGCGGCGCCCGGAGAGAAGGTTCAGCGTGGAGGCCGGACCTTCATATGTACGCGAGAAACAAAGACAGGAAACGGAAGACTACGTTGCCGTGCGCCTGGCTCAGAAACTGGAACAGCGTATAGGAGATAACGCACGTATCTGGCAGTCACTGGAATATATCCCGCGTGTAGATGACCTTGATCACTATCTCTTGAATGCCGAGATTGGGATAGATACCGCCATCACTGAACGTGCCGCTTTGGAACTGGTTCTGCAGGACAGATACAACAGCAGGCCTGCGGAAAACAAGAAGAGCAACGACCTTTTCATGAGCGCTTCGGCAAAGTTCGCATTTTGACCGTAACCATTGACTTTGTTCACCGGAATACTATAGTTGCCCGGAATCCCTGCGACGGCGGGGGTTAGCTCATCCCGATGCTGCGCAACGGGACTTGCAGGTTGGGAGAGCGGTCCGAACGCTTTCGGACAGGTCGTGTTTGAGTAATAATGGTTTTAGTTTGGAGGGGGGTTAGCTCAGTTGGGAGAGCGCTTGAATGGCATTCAAGAGGTCGTGGGTTCGAATCCCATACCCTCCACCAGCCTGGTATATTCCGGGCACATCCTTTACACGGCTAAACACCATTAGCAAGCGATCCGCTTCAGGATAAAGAGCCAACCATAGGCGAGATGCAATACTACGTTTACATCCTTCAAAGCATCTCAACAGGGCGATTCTACATCGGGCAGTGCGATCATCTCATCGAACGCTTCCGTGAACACCAGGCAGGCTATTCCAGGGCAACCAGAAACAGAGGCCCGTGGTGGATGCCATATTACGAAATCCATCCATCTCGACTCTCTGCCTGCAGGCGGGAACGCGCGCTTAAACAAAAGAAAAGCGCGGCATATTTACGCCACCTCGTCGATTCAACTTATCCAGGGTTGATTCACCATGAACCTCAGATATGACACTGGAGATGTGTCATCTTTAAAGAATATTGACATTCCAATATATATTCATATAAATCACTCTCTGATTCTTGCGTATATCGGCTCAAGGGGATTTCAGGCTCTTACATACAAACGGGGGTTGTGTGAATATCAAAACTTTTTTGACGGTAGCGTTTGCGGCCGCTTTGGCATGGAACTTTCACTCGGACAGGACATATGCAGACGAGTTGGAGGCGTCAGAGGTTGAGCGGCTGAATCCACTTCTTACTCTTGGAGGCCTGACCACGGAAGATTATTCGGAGGGTATCGGGGATGTCGTTATCCCTGTTTACTTCAGCAAGGAAGGGCTGTTGTTTCTGAATCCCAGGTTCAGTTTCACCGATCGCAGCGCGGAAGAATATAATCTGGGTTTGGGTTACCGTCATCTCATCAGCGAACAACAGGCCATCATCGGCGCCAACGTGTTCTACGACCGACGCGAAACAGCGCGCGGAGCCTCATTCAATCAGGTCGGATTCGGCGCGGAATATCTGAGCCATTGGGTGGATGTCCGAGCCAACGTCTACCTTCCGGTGGACAAAGAGGAACTGGTAAACGAATTCAGCCTTACCGAGGAAAGCGTATCACGGCGGTCATCGACTTCCACAGGGGTGGAATGGGATGACCCATTCGCGGCCGGCCATGATATTTTCCAGGATTACAGTCTGGTGCGAAGCACGCAAACCAGAACAACCACGACAACCACGACCCGCCATTTTCGCGAATACGAAGTAGCCATGCGGGGATGGGATGCCGAACTCGGCGTCCGCTTGCCGCTGGAACAGATCGAGGAATACGCTCACTTCAAGACCTTCGCAGGCTATTACAAGTATTTCGGACGGCGAGGACTGGACGATGTGGACGGTTTCAGGGGACGCCTGGAAATCCACATGAAACCCGCATTCGTGGTCGATGCAGTGTATTACTCGGACGACGCACTGACAGGCGGCAATTATTCGATCGGGGCGTACGTATCGCTTCCATTCGACCTGGCAAGACTTGCAAACGGGCGCAATCCCTTCTCCGGAGCTTCGGAACGATGGAATGCCGGAATACAGAGGGACAGCATGCGTTACAGAATGGTGGACATGGTCAAGCGGGACCCGCAGATCCGGAGCCTGATTGCTGAACCGGAAGAACAGGAGGAACTCCGGTCAACGTCTTCCCGTTCAGTCACCCACACGCAACGGCGGACACTCGAAAGCGGAACGGAAGAGGTTGCCTCGGATATCACCTTTGTCGATAAGAATACCGGGAACGACTCCAATCCAGGGACCTTCGAAGATCCCAAGGAAACGGTGCAAGGCGGCGTGTATGATCCTCGCAGCATGGTTTTCGTCTTTCAAGAGGGCAACCCATACAATGAAAACGTGGTTTTGACGGAAAATGTAATCCTTCGCGGTGAAGGCGCGCCGATCCAGGTATTCGGCGGAAAGACGTTCGGAAGCGGCGTCCATCCCACTATTGACGGCACGGGTCAGGGTCCGCACGCGATCCAAATGGCCGCCAATACGTCCGTGTCGGGATTCCGGATCAACAACCTGACCGGCAACGGAATATATTCCGCAATCGGCGACAACCTGCACATAGCCGACAATATCATTCATAATACCGCGGACGGCGTTCATGTGGATACGGTCGGGGATGTAAACATTGTCCTGGAGAATAATGAATTCTTCAATAATTCGTTCTATGGCGCACATATCTCCGGCACGGGCGCAAGCGGATCATACTTCGTAAACGCGCGTAACAACACGTTTGATGGCGGCATATTTGGAATGAGCCTGGAGGCGGACAACTATGACAGCGCCTTCGCGGTAGTCCACGGCTTGCAGGCGTCCAACGCTATATTCGGTTTGACAGCCCAGTTGTCCGCAGATTTCTCCACCCTGCTGAGCATGTCCGACATTCAGGCGAACGATAACTTTTTCGGTGTCTATGCAGACATCCAATCGGATGGTATCACCGCCCTGCTGGGGGGTATTCCCAGGGAGCTGACGGGTTTCATGGGTGACATGATAGGCAACGGAACTCTTCCGCCGGAATTGGAGGCCCTGCTTTCTTCGGGCGGGCCGATTCAGGTTAACGACAACACATTCACGGGTATGGATCTCAACGTGAATGGTGATTTTCTTTCCGCCATGGCGCTGTTCGACGTTGAAGCAAACAAAAACGGCGAATTCGGAGTGCGTGCGGATGTGGAAAGCTCGGACGGTGCCGCGCTCGGTTTTGTGGGCTCTTCGCAGAACTTCCTGGAAACACTGGAGTTTGCCGGCAGTCTTCTGGGATTACTCGGACTCGACATGGGAGACCTGCCTTCCACATCTACGGGATATTCTCTATTCAACGACAACACCGTCGGCGGACTGTCCTTGAATGTTGAAGGAGACTTCCTCTCATTGGCGGCAGGCATGGGGATCCAGGCGAGCGGAAACCAGCTTTCCCACGGCGTAGACATCCATGCCAACAGCCCTTACGGGGCGGCGCTGAACATATTAAGCCGTATCGAGGCCGACAACAACGCTGAGATGGGAATAAATGCCTCTGCTCACGGAGATTTCATCGGGCTTGCGGCCCTTCTGGACACCCATACATCCAATAACGGCGTTTCAGGCGTTAATCTGGATGTATCAGGCGCTGTGGCAGTAGGTTTGATGGCTTCCACCGACCCAATCCGGTCACTGTTCAACATCATGAATGATGAATTGGCCTTGGACCCGCCTATTGTGCTTCCGGGGGAACCATTCGGCCCGGTGACAGCATCCGGTAACGATTTACATGGAGTGAATGCTTCCATTTCAGGGGATATACTGGCGCTTGGCGCATTTCTGGATGTCCATGCGAATAACAACGGATTATTCGGGATCAACGCCAACATCATCAGCAATGACGGGGATGCCATCGGATTGTTTGCCTCCAGCGATCAACTATTCGACTTTTTCCTCCCGCTTCTGGGCGGCCCGGAATCAGGCCATACCCCGATGGGAGACATGAACCTTTCAGAAAACAACGGAGGCCTGCTGGCCAATATCTCCGGAGAGTTCGGAGCGGTAGGTCTTGCCGCTGGCATAGAAGCGTCCAACAACACGGACTTAAGCGGTCCCGGCTGGGGTATTGACTTCAACGTTATGAGTGAAGACGGATCCGCACTGGCCGCGCTTTTTGACATCACGGCAAACAACAATGCATTGTACGGTATCGGACTGGACGTGGATGCAGACTGGGTGGCCTCGGCAAACATATTCAATGCCGAGACTTACGGCAACGCATTGCACGGACTTCTTATAAATGTCGAATCGGATTGGGACGATGCCTTCCTGTCCATGGCAGGCATTCAGGCTCATAACAACGGTCTGCAGGGAATCCTCGCGGATGTCTCAGCGGATTGGGATGCAGGTGTGGCCCTTACCGATGTGCACGCCTCCGGTAATATGCGCGAAGGCCTGTGGCTTGAGGTGGATGCAGGCGCTGACGCGTTAATATGGATGGGTGATACCGCCTTGGAAGACTTCGACGATATGTTCGGAGGATTGGGACCGATGGGCGGACCCTTTGCCGGGATAATCCCGTCCGGACCGTCCAGCTTCAATGGCAACGGTTTCGACCCGTCCTCCCCCGCCCCCCGCGCCGGTGCGAGGATCAACGCTGCCGCTGAAGACGATATACTCTTGTCGATTTCCGACGCAACCTTCAATGGAAACAGTGGAAACGGTCTGAGCGCTGACCTGAAAAGCGGTTCGGGTGACGTTGACCTGCTCATCTCCGATATACAGGCTTCCGGCAATCTTGAGAACGGTTTGCTCTTCAGCGCCGAAAGCCTTGCGGGTGACGGCAATGTTTCAGCCATTATATCGGACTCCACCTTTCTAGGTAATGACAACTTTGATATCATTGGGGAAGTTACGGCGTATGACGGCGACGCAAAGATATTCATTATCGACGTTATTTTGAATAATTACATTTTGACCGCCGAGTCGATGGGCGGCGA
>SLRP01000227.1 GCA_007130845.1 Kiritimatiellia bacterium
GGAACGCGCCAGCGCCCCGGCAATGGCATGTTCTCGGCCTCCATGACCTGCTATCAGAATTTTTCGTCCATGGGATCTCATGTTCGGAATCTTTTCATCATATGAGTTCCAGTTTTTCAGCATACTCGCGAATCGCAATGGGATAGAGCTTGTGTTCCTCTCCCAATATCCGTTCCGAGAGGCTTTCTTCAGTGTCATCGTCAAATACCGGCACTGCTCGCTGTGCAATAATCGGACCCGAATCCATATCCTCCGATGCAATATGTACGGTACAACCCGAAATCTTTACGCCGTATTCAAGCGCCTGGCGTTGAGCGTGCAGTCCCTTGAACGCAGGCAGCAGTGATGGGTGAATATTAAGAATTCTGTTTTCAAAACGTCTTATGAAATAAGGTGTAAGTACCCGCATGTATCCGGCCATTACTATGAGATCGCACTCGTTCTCCTCTATGAGGTCGCCCGCCTGCTCTTCAAATGCCCTGCGGTTGTCGCGGTCATATGGTATGTACTTGGAATTGACGTCATACTCTTCCGCAATGCGTAGTGCGCCGGCATTGCCGCGGTCGGTTACCAGGATCTTGACGGATGAATCGAGGTCTCCGGCTTCTATCGCCTGAAGTATGGATTTGAAATTGGAGCCTCTTCCCGATGCAAGCACGGCAAGATTTACAGCCATTATGAGTCCTCCTCGATGGTAACAGGCCCGTCAGGGACAACTTCGCCAAGAATGACCCCGTCACTCAATACACTCAATGCCCGTTCCGCTAGGGAAGGCTCTACTACGATCATCCATCCAAATCCCATGTTGAACGCCGAGAGGGCTTCATCCTGCTCCACATACTGTAGAACATTTCGGGCGGCGGTGTTTTCCCAAGGCGGTAGCTTGATCCTTGCTCCTTTTCCTGAAAGGGCCCTCGCGAGATTGTCGGGAATCCCGCCGCCCGTTATGTGAGCCATTCCCTTTATCTTGATCCTTTCATCTTTCAGGCGCATGACTTCGGGATAATAAATCCTGGTAGGGGCAAGGAGGTTCCGAAGGTCATCCTGTGAAAAGGCGTCCTTATGCCTCTGTATCACTTTTCTTATCAGGCTCCATCCGTTGGCATGAAAACCTTGCGACCGGATACCGATTATTTTGTCGCCGCTTGCGATAGCGGACGAATCAGGGAGATCATCCTTTTCCGCTGCTCCTACACAGAAGCCGGAAAGCTCAACGGAACCTTCAGGAACCATGTCGGGCATTTCAGCGGTTTCCCCTCCAGCAAGAATGCATCCGCATGCTTCCAGCGCGTCGGCCATCCCGCTAATGAGACGGGTAATCCTGCCGCGGTCAATCTGTCCTATTCCTATATAGTCTAGGAAAAGTATGGGCTGTGCATTGGATGTCAGTATGTCGTTCACATTCATTGCAACAAGGTCGATACCCGCCGTTTCAAGCATGTCCTGTTCCAGAAGGGGTATCATCTTTGTGCCTATGCCGTCACATGTCGTTAGAATCACCGGATTGCGATACCCGCTCATATCGAATCCACTGGCGAATCCCCCGAAAGACCCAAGGATTTTCCCTTTCCGTTCGGTTCGTTTGCGTAGACGGGCTATGTCGTCAACAACCGCTTCAGCGGCTTTGATGTCCACTCCCGAATTTTTATAAGTAAGCGAATTTTCCAAGGGGTCCATCCTTTCTCTTCTTTATGCGCCCGGACGAATCTTCGATCTTAACCGGATAATTTCCGGTAAAACAGGCGTCGCAGGTGTCGGATCCCACCACCTTGGTCAACGCTTCCGGGGACAGAAAGCCAAGAGAATCAACACCAAGAAATTGCCGCAGCATATCTCCCGGCATTTTATTTACAAGGAACTCCTCACGGTCCGGCATGTCTACCCCGAAATAACACGGGTTTGCCACCATGGGCGATGACACGCGAAAATGCACCTCCTTTGCGCCATTTTCACGAAAGAGATGTATTATCTTGCGGCAGGTCGTTCCCCGCACAATTGAATCGTCCACTACCACTATCCGTTTTCCCTCAACTGCATCACGTATGACATTGAACTTCTGTCGTACCCGTGTATCTCTCAAGGCCTGGTGAGGGGCTATGAATGTACGCCCTGTATAGTGGCTTCTGATCAGTCCTATATCCAAAGGTATGCCCGATGCGGCGGAATAGCCCAGCGCGGCTGAATTGGAGGAATCCGGGACAGCAGTTACAATATCTGCTTCCGCGGGGTGCTCTTCATAAAGGGCGCGTCCAAGCTCAACCCGGTATGAATGAATTGACCTTGATTCATGCGAGCTGTCCGGCCGTGAAAAATATACGAGCTCAAATGCGCAGAAACGGGGTTTTACAGGTTGATCCAATACAAAGTGCTCAAGCCCCTTGCCGGTAACTATATATCCTTCGCCCGGCTTGACCTCGCATACATGCTCAGCGCCGATGATATCAAATGCGCATGTTTCGGACGCGAAAAACCATGCCTCTTCTCTCTTGCCTACATGCAGCGGACGAAAGCCCAGAGGGTCACGCACAGCGGCAATACCGTCCTCAAGCTTGAGCACCATGGAATAGGCCCCCTCAACATCCTTCAAGCCTTTCCGGATCTTCTCGGCAGGTGATTCGCTGTCTACACGTACAATGCGGTGAAGGACAACCTCCGTATCGCTGGATGTATGGAAAATGGATCCGCCGCTTTCCATCTCTTCTTTAAGCCGCCCTGCATTGGTTATGTTGCCGTTATGCGCAACTGCCATGACTTGATTCCGATGGGTTGCAATCAGGGGTTGGATATCCTTTTCCCGGCAATGCCCTGATGTTGAATATCTCACGTGTCCTATGCCGAAATGACCGGTGAGCATTTCAAGTATTTCATCCGAAAACACGCTGGTTACCAGGCCGTGATCCTTGTGGACGTGATTCCTTCCCGGCCCTGCGCTTACAAGTATCCCGGCTCCTTCCTGTCCCCGGTGCTGCTGGGCATGCAGTCCGAGAAATATGTCCTGGGCCGCGCGGGGGGAGTCGCATGCGGCGAATACGCCGCATTTGTCGTGTGCCCTGTCTGAGGCGTTATGTGACGGTTTCAGTTTCATGTCATTCATTGGTATGGGTTTTCAGTCCTGGTTCCCTTGATAAGCCGGCCAGTTCATCATGGATCGACTTGAAAAAATAATATCCCCATCCCCAGTCCGGGTCTCCAACCCAGTCGGGGTCGTAATGCTGTGATCTGTAAAGGAATCGTTCGGGGTGGGGCATCATTCCGAAGACACGTCCCGTCTCGTCCTGCAAACCCGCTATGGATGCGAAGGAGTGATTGACATTATCCTGGTATGTCAATGTCGCCAGCCCTCTTTCCACATACGACTCGGCCAGGCCTTCTGCGGCGACAAAACGTCCTTCGGCGTGCGCGACGGGGAGCTCTATCTCATCTGGAAGAAATCTGAGAAAGGGATGCGAGGGGCACCGGTTCCTCAATCTGGCCCATCTGCATGCAAAACGACCGTCCGGATGCGCTATCAAACTGCCTGCGGGCAGCAGGCCCATGCGCATGAGGATCTGGAAACCGTTGCATATCCCGAGGAGATATCCGCCGTTTTCCATGAACCTTTCCAAGGAAGCGCTCAATCCGTGTTCAATTTTGAGCTGGGCCAGTCGTCCTGCCATGATGTAGTCGCCATAGCTGAAACCACCTGGAAGCACTACCATGTTGGCGCCTTCGATGGTTTCAGAAACGACCTGGCGGAAAGGCATTATCTCCGCTCGAAATCCGGCTGTCTCCAGCGCCCTTGCCGTTTCAACGTCGCAGTTCGTGCCTGGAAATTTCAGTAATATGGCGTAAGGCCGTTTTTCCATGATTTCTTCAAATCCGTGAGTGTTTCGTTGATAATAAGGTCGTCATCATGATGGATTGTCAAGCGGCGGTGCTCAGCGCTTGTCCTGCCTATTACAGCGAACGGAAGTCCTTCAAAATGCCGTCTTACTTCGTCAATTGATTCGTTTGCCACCTCGAAAAGTATGCGGCTTGTGGATTCCGAGAATAGAAGCTCCGCTGAATCAAGTTTGTCATCCGCAGGAACAGTCTCAAGCCGGATCTCCATTCCAGCGGAAATTGAGAATCCGCTTTCAGCGAGTGCGACGGCCAGCCCTCCTTCCGACAGGTCATGGGCCGAAAGGATCCAGTTATTCCGAATGGCGCTGTGCAATCTTCTGTATATCCCCATGGCCGTATCCGGTTCCCATGACGGCGCCGGCCCTGCGGTTGCACCCTTCATGCGTTCATAAACCGATCCACCTGTTTCCCGTCCCGTTGTACCTGCCAGGCAGATATGGCTGTTCGCTCTGCGGATGGTCGTGAAAAGGATATCCTCTTCACTTTCAATGATGCCGAGGCCGCTGGCAAGAAGGGTGGGGGGGATTGACTCAGTTCCGGATTCCGTCTCAAAGGAATTATAGAATGAGTCCTTGCCGGAAATAAAAGGGGCGCCGCATTCAAGGGCTGCCGTGGACATCCCTTTTGCAGTTTCAACAAGCGCCCCGAGTTCATCCGGATCGGCCGGATTACCCATGCAGAAATTGTCCAGCAACGCTATCCTGTCGGGATCAGCGCCCACTGCCACCAGTTGACGGATTGTTTCGTCCACGGATGCCTGGCCCATTCGGTATGGATCGGCATGAAGAGCGGGAAGTATGGACAGCCCGATTGCCACACATCTCCTGCTTCCGTCAATGCGTATTACAGCCGCATCTCCCGGGCAGTCTCCGCCGGGCCCGGCAAGCGGTTTACCGAGTGTATTGCCCTGAACTTCATGGTCGTACTCGCGGATGATCGGTTCTCTTGATGTAATGTTGAAATCCCTCAAGATGGCGTGAAGATCAGCGGAAAAGTCCGGGGTGGAGTCTATACGAGCCGGCGCCGGAACGATCCTTTCATGGGAAGATGTCAGGTGTTGACGGGGTGCCTCGTGAAGTACTCCGCAGTCCAGGCGGCATATCTCCCTGCCTCGATGAGATACACGCAGAATACCGTTATCACTAACAATGCCTATTTCCGTGCATTCCGTTTCATAGAGATCCGCAAGGGCAAGAATCCTGTCAACATTTTCGGGTTTGACCGCCAGTACCATGCGTTCCTGGCTTTCGGAAAGAAATATTTCCCATCCGGATAGCCCTGGCTCTTTCAGCGGCGCCTTGTCTAGATATATTTCACCTCCGTGTTCGGCTACCATCTCGCCTGCGGCACTGGAAAGGCCGCCCGCTCCGCAATCTGTAACTGAACCGATCAAACCCTCACTGCGGGCGTGCAGCAGCACATCTGCGGCCTTTTTCTCTTCAATCGGATTTCCAATCTGTACGGCTCCCTGGTCTTCCTCACGGCTCTGTTCCCCGAGCGATGCAGAGGAAAAGGTGGCACCGTGAAGACCGTCTCTTCCCGTGCGGCCGCCAAGCACAAGTATGCGGTAACCAGGCTCTATCTGTTTTTCTATTTCGTCTACAGGTATAACGCCTGCCGTTCCGCAGAAAACCAGGGGATTGCATCGGTATCCATCGTCAAATTGTATGGCGCCGGCAATGGTGGGAATCCCCATCCGGTTCCCGTAATCGCGAACGCCTCGAACCACGCCGCGCAACAAACCCAGGGGATGTATTACGGATTCGGAAGGAAGGGTTTCGGGGTCGGTGTCGGGACGCCCAAGACAGAAAACATCGAGCGAAGCCACGGGCCTGGCACCGGTGCCTGCGCCAAGTATGTCGCGAATCACGCCGCCAAGACCGGTATTCGATCCTGCATACGGCTCTATGGCGGACGGATGATTGTGCGTTTCAACTTTAAGGCCGACAGCCAGCTGTTCGTCCAGCCTGATGAAGCCGGCGTTATCATGAAACGCGCTGAGGATAAAGTCAGGTTTCTGCTCCATTATGGTTTCGGTAACACTTCGGATATAGGTCTTGAATATACCGTCAATGACTTCCGCTCTTCCATTCACCGTATGACGGATCACGGCATTGAAAACGCGATGCTTGCAGTGCTCGCTCCAGGTCTGGGCGAATACCTCCAATTCGACGTCCGTAGGGTCACGGTCAAGACTGATGAAGTGTCTCTGTATGGCCTTCATATCATCAAGGGAAAGCGAAAGGCCGCGTTCATCGCTCAAGTTCCTAAGATCCGCATCAGAGGACTTTCGCAAAGGTATACGCTGATATGTGGGGTCAAGCAGTGCCGGTTCCATAAACAATATTCCAAGTATGAATTACAGGGTTCACCATGTCCCTGGCTATACGTTGCGGTGTAATATCACCTTTGCCGAAAAAATAATATCTGTGCGCGACCGAAAGTTCGTCAAGCGTCCAGTCGGTATAAGCCTGATCCCTGACATAGTTGCGTATGTATTCCTTCTCAAGGTCCAACAGGCTTGGTTTGAGCATCAGGTCCAGGTGAAAGATGTAGTCCTTGAAACATGGGCTTGGTCCATCATGAAGATCCTCGCTTACAGGATCTACAAGTACTGATTGAACGAAATCCAGTAATGCGGAATCACTGCCCGAGTATTGAAAAGAGTACCTGCGGGTTTCGCGGTAGGTCATTCCATGATCGGCCGGTGTGTATAACAGGTTAGACGCGTCTTTCGCCGGTTGAAAATGATTATGTATTTCAACTATTTTCCGCATGCGCGCCTATTCCCTCCAGTATCCGCTGGTAACTCTCCATGACATCTCCAAGATCCCGTCTGAAACGATCTTTGTCCAGAATTTCCCCGCTATCCAAATCCCATATCCGGCACGAATCGGGAGATATTTCATCGGCCAGTATTATATTCTTCCTTTCCGGCTCTTCCCGGCCGAACTCCAGCTTGAAATCCACAAGCCTGAAGCCGGATTTGGCGAAAAATTCGGTCAGTACGCTGTTTATGACTGCCGATTTTTTTCCAATATCATCCATTTCTTCCGCCGTTGCCAGCTTCAATTCCCTTATGTGCGTAGGCGCCAGCATTGGATCCCCCAATTCATCCTTCTTGTAGTAGAATTCCAACATGGGTTCCGAAAGCTGGGTTCCCTCTTCCAGCCCTGTACGCTTTGACAGGCTTCCTGCAGCCACATTCCGTACAACAACTTCAAGAGGAATGATTTCAACTTTTCTAACTATGCATCTGGTATCGTCGATATCGCGAACAAAATGTGTTTTTATCCCGGATTTTTCCAGAAGTCGGTACAGTATCAGCGTGATCCGCTTGTTTATCAGGCCCTTGTTCTCAAAGACAGCCTTCTTCTTACCGTTGAAGGCAGTTGCGTCATCCTTGAACTCCATCAGTATTTCATTGGGTTCATCGGTTGAGTAAAGGCGCTTGGCCTTGCCTTCATAGATGATATTCATATCAGGAGATGCCTTTCATGTTACAGAAGTTACGTGAATCCGGCGGACAGATTCACAAAAACCATACCCCTACTATTTGTATATTGACTCCAGAATCAAGCAATAAAATACAATATATGGTATTTTTACTGTTTTGGGCTTGTTTTAATCTTTAATGGAGGTTAAGCGATAGCTGTTTATGAATAATTTGGAATTATCGTACAGCATGGGTTTCGTTAGTTGAAAAGGAACTGTTTTGTATGCATGTAATAGGTATCCTTGGAGGGGGGCAATTGGCCGGCATGCTCGCGGAAGCCGCGGGAGCTATGGGTTGCGAGGTTAAGATCTTCGAAAGGGATGCCGTCAGTCCGGTTTCATCTCTGACGGGGTATACGGTCAACGGGGACTGGAATAAACGCGATGAGATCCTCCGCTTTGCGGATTCGGTGGATTACATAACCCTTGAAAACGAATTTGTGGATCCGGCTATACTCGGTATGCTTGAGTCGGAAGGGCACAATCCAGTACCAACGTCGCGTACCATGAAATTGATTCAGGACAAACTAATACAAAAGCAAACCCTTCAGAATACCGGGATTGATGTTCCGGAATTCCATGCGGTCGACTCTCCCCTGGATTTGCCGCCAATAGGGGACAAACTCGGCTATCCGATGGTCCTTAAAAGGCGGCTGATGAGTTACGACGGCAAGGGAAATACATGGGTTAACGTCGAAGGTGACTCTCATAGTGCCTGGGAGAAGCTGAAGGGCCGTGAGGGAGGGCTTTTTGCTGAAGCTTACTGTGATTATCTATGTGAGCTCGCGACAATCATAGTGCGCGCACGGGATGGTGAATCCTTGCATTATCCGGTTGTGGAGACGGTCCAGCGCAACCACATCTGCCACAAGGTCTTTGCGCCCGCACGCATTCCCGAGGAGCTGAAGCTGCAAGCCGCGGACTTGGCCGGGCGCGCAGTGGAATCGGTCGACGGTATAGGAGCCTTTGGAGTGGAAATGTTTCTTATGCGGGATCAGCGCATTTTAGTCAATGAATTGGCTCCTCGCGTGCATAATTCGGGACATTATACCATAGAGGCCTGCGAAACATCCCAGTTTGAAAATCATCTGCGGGTACTACTGGAGCGCCCATTGGGATCCGTATCTATGCGCGCACCTTCAGCGGTCATGATTAATATTCTAGGGTCTGTTACAGGTAGCGGAATACCCCGGAACATGGACAGTGTGTCAATTCCCCAAAATGTCGGCTTGCATGTTTACGGAAAGGCCCAATGCCGGCCGGGCCGAAAAATGGGACATGTTACGGCCCTGGGCGATACCATCGAGGAGGCTGAACAACTTGCGGAAGAAGCCGCCGGACAAATCCATTTTGAATGAAAATTAATCCTGAGGAGATCCTGCTATGAACGAACCTGTTGTTGGAATTATCATGGGAAGCGATTCGGATCTGCCGGCCATGCGTCAGGCCGCCGATATATGCGAGTCATTTGAAGTGCCTTTTGAATTGCGTGTTGTGTCGGCGCATAGGACTCCTGAGGATATGGCCGATTACGCTGCGAAGGCCAGGGATAGGGGGATCAGGGTCATAATCGCAGGTGCGGGCGGCGCCGCGCATTTGCCAGGTATGGTCGCAAGCCATACTACACTGCCGGTAATCGGAGTTCCAATCGAATCCAAGGCATTAAAGGGCATGGATTCCCTGTTGTCGATAGCTCAGATGCCTGCGGGAGTGCCCGTCGCAACGGTCGCCATAGGCAACGGCATAAACGGCGGGCTGCTGGCAATACGCATCCTTGCAGTAACAGATAATATACTAGCCGGGAAAATGTCGGAGTACCGCGCCAGAATGGCTGAAGAGTCGCGAGCGAAGAATAAGGGGCTCTAGTCGGGTACCCGGGCTATCTATGTAATGTATAGCTTTATCAGGCCGCTATTATTCAGTCTTGACCCCGAAACAGCGCATCGGGCGGCGATACGCATGCTGCGTATCATGCATCATGCTGGAATCGTCGGAGTCCGCGGCGCCGCGCCGGTCCGGAACCCGAAGACCGTGATGGGGTTGACCTTTCCAAATATGCTGGGACTGGCCGCCGGACTGGATAAGAACGGCGAGGCCATCGACAGCCTTGGCGCGCTCGGTTTCGGATTTCTGGAAGTAGGGACGGTAACGCCGAGGCCGCAACCAGGAAATCCCAGGCCTCGTTTGTTCCGTGTTCAGGAAGCCAATGCCGTTATCAATCGAATGGGTTTCAATAATGACGGTGTGGATGCGCTTGTTGAACGCCTTAAGAGCCGCCGATATAAGGGGGTGTTAGGTGTGAATATCGGCAAGAATGCCGATACTCCGGTGGATGAAGCATGGCTTGACTACCGCACCTGCATGCGCAGAATCTATCCGTACGCCGACTATATCGCCATAAATATCTCATCACCCAACACGCCGAGACTGCGCAACCTGCAGGATCCTTCGAAATTGAACAGCCTGATCGATAAAGTGAAGAATGAACAGCATGGACTGCTACAGGAACACGGACGCCATGTTCCCGTCGCAATCAAGATTTCGCCCGACCTGGAAATGCCGGAACTTGAAAGGCTCGCTGAAATCCTTCTCGAGCATGAAATTGACGGAGTAATCGCCACCAATACCACGACGGATCGTTCCGGGATTGAAGGCATGGAAGTAGCCGGGGAAGAAGGGGGATTGAGCGGGGAACCCCTTAAAATTCACTCATCCGAAATCATACATTCATTGAAACGTATGATGAAGGGACGTATCCCAATAATAGGTGTCGGCGGAATAATGTCGGGAAAGGATGCCGTGGAAAAGATCAAGGCGGGTGCCGACCTCGTCCAGATATATACCGGTTTGATATACCGGGGCCCGGGGCTGATATCCGAAATATTGAAGACCGTTCAGGATAAGGCGGGGTGAACGATCAGGAGTCTGCTGAAAACATTGCTATGTGATGTTAATCGCGTGTCGGCCCGTCATGCCATGCTGTTGCATTATCCTCCGCATCAGCGGTGACCTGCCTGCCGGTTTCGTGAGATGTATATTGCCTGGGAACCCACAATCGTATCCTTGCCGCTGTGAATTTCGAACCTCACGTAGTTCTGCCCGGGATCCTGGATATCCGCGGAAGTGAACGTCTCACCCTTCTTGATGACTTCGTTGTCGTATATCCAGTGTATACTGTCGTATTTGCCTCTTATAACCACGGAAATGCCGCCTGCATCAACATCCATTGATTCCACTTCCGGGAACAATAGCCGGTTGGTCTCTCTGTCGGGCTCTGCTGTGTAGACCCAGAATAATCTCCCGTTTTCAATGGCGTCGCGAATATCACCTTGTTCACGGCTTTGACTGATTATGACAGAAAGACCGTAATCACCACCGGCGCTGATTATATTTCCTTCCGGATCCAAGCCCTGTGTGTCACTGGAGCCAAAACCGATTACCTGCCTTTCGGAACCGTAATGCTTCAGCAATTCGTCAAACAGCATCAAAGCCCGTTCACGACCGTGATTGGTTACCTCGATTCCCAGGATATGGCTGTGCTGGTCAAAATAGGAGATATACCAATCAGCGCCTACATTGAATGAATACATGCGGTAGAGCGGCATGTGAGAACCCGGATGCGCGAAAACGATTAATCCGCCGTCCTCGCCCACGCGAATCATAGCCTCCTCAAATCCTAGTTCCCCTATGTCGTAATTAACCTCGGAAAACCAGACCTTTGTATGATGCACGAGGGGGCCAGTATCATCTCTGCGTGTATGCAGGTTTCCCTGTCCGGGAATAATGGTGATGTCGTGATCGTCCGGATAGACATCAAAGTCTTCGGGGGGATAACGAAGCAATCCGTCTCCGAATGCAATTATATCATAGCCGAGTCTCTCGAACTCTATGACAAGCGCCTTTACCGCGGTGCCGCGCCTGGCATGTATATGGCCGTCAAATTTGTATTGGTTTACGGCGACCCAGTCGATTCCGTCATATGGTGACTTGAAAATAAATTCCGAAGACGCGGATCCGGCTCCGGAAAAGTCATTTCCGATGTTTTCACCGGAGGCTTGACCTGCCTGTACTGCAGGGAAAATTAATGCCGCGGCAAGAATCAAGACTGTAGAATTGCGCATAAGTTGTTACATCCCGGCAATGGTGTCATTTTCATGTTCAGATCCGATCCAGCACCAAGCATGCTGATCGCTTAGAATGTCGAAAAGGTCCAAGATATCCTTATTGTCCATGCGAATGCATCCATGTGAGGAAGGAAAGCCCAGCAGGTTTTCATGGTTTGTGCCGTGAATATAGATGCAGCGCTTATATGTGTCACAGCATCCGTTTCTGTTTTTCCCGTCTTCAAGCCCGCCAAGCCTTAGAATCCGGGTAAGAATAAGATCCCCCGTGTCTCTTCCTCGAAGGTTTTCATCCGAGATTACCTGGCTGGTGGGTTTTCGACTTCTGAATACCCGCCCGACAGGCTCCCTGTGGCCGAAACATTCTACAACCTCATGCCATCCGGTTGGTGTATTATAGGAATCAATGCTGTTTCCCTCGCCGAATCGGCTTGTAGAGACAACGAACTGACGGGTAACTTTGTTCCCCTTAAGAAGATACATGCGTTGAGATGACACATATACAAGGAGGAGAGGGCTACCGGAGGGCATGCCTAGGTCAAGCGCCTGTTTCCAAAGTTGCTCCGGAATTTTGCCGTATCTGGATAA
>SLRP01000193.1 GCA_007130845.1 Kiritimatiellia bacterium
AAACTTGTGGTCCGGCAACCGGCGTCGCAATGCGGTAAAAGCCGCCATACTGACAATAAATATCGCCGGCTGTGCATGGTCAGACCTCGTCAAATCCTCATCCGGTCCGTCAAAACAAATGCGAGCAAGATCGTATCCTAGCACCGCGGATGCCCGTTCAAATAATGCCTTGCACTCCGGATGATGTTCCGACAAATCACGGCCCATCCCTACGGTCTGGGCCCCCTGCCCTGGAAATAATAATGCAGTCCTGTTCATGATTAAGCTTCCGTCTTCAGTCTAAATACCACTCTTAATCCGCTCTTGTTCCTGGCATTGAATTTATTCATACCTGTGTCCGGCCGCCTACTACCATTCCACAAGACTCGCGGCCCAGGTGAAACCACCCCCGAAAACCACCAACAATACCAGGTCGTTGTTCTTTATCCTGCCGTTGCGCACGGCTTCATCCAAAGCCATGATAATCGAGGCCGCGGATGTGTTTCCGAATCTATCCACATTTAAATAGAACTTCTCAATAGGCGCGCCTACACGCTGTCCTATAGCCTGTATAATTCTGGCATTGGCTTGATGCGGGATAATGCAATCCACATCGTCTATTGAGGCTCCACAGCGCCTCAGCGCCTCAAGAACGGCATTGGACATGCTGGTTACTGCATGCTTGAAAACCTCACGACCGGCCATCCTGAGTGTATTCATACCTTCTTCCAGCGATTCCGCAGTCAAAGG
Source organism: Kiritimatiellia bacterium (assembly GCA_007130845.1). Taxonomy (GTDB): domain Bacteria; phylum Verrucomicrobiota; class Kiritimatiellia; order SLAD01; family SLAD01; genus SLRP01. Next base: position 730 of record SLRP01000193.1, read on the forward strand.
ATTGCGGCTGCCCCCCCCTGGAATGGACAATAAATCGCTCAAATTCCCATTGGATCCAAGCACCGTTGTCATTATGCCGTATTCTGCCCCCCGCGACTGCAGGACAGCGGCTCCCGCTCCGTCTCCGAACAGAACGCAAGTCGATCTATCCCGCCAGTCAAGCACCGAACTCATCTTCTCAGCACCTATAACCAGTACAGTATCCGCGCTTGCCGTGGATATGAATTGCTGCCCAACCTCCATCGCATACAGAAAACCGGAACATGCTGCTGATAAATCCATGCAGAACGCCCGGCTTGCCCCTATCTGCTTCTGAACAAAACACGCAGTGCTCGGAAAAAACATGTCAGGGGTGCAAGTGGCCACAACTATCATGTCAATATCATCAGCTTCAATCCCGGCTTCTTTCATGGCCCGTCGCGCGGCTTCGGCGGCCATGTCAGAAGTAGCCTCATCCTGAGCCGCAATATGCCGTTGGCGAATACCAGTGCGAGTATAAATCCATTCATCGCTTGTATCCACAAGCCGTTCCAGGTCAGCATTGGTCATTACGCGCTCAGGAGCATAGCAGCCGGTGCCGGCAATTGAAACAGTGCGGGTAGAGGACGATCTAGGATTGATCAGTGTTCTGGATGCTTCCGTATTCATTATTCGGGGGGAAATTTCCCAATTTCCCTTTCAATGGATTGGTTTATTTCCTGGCTGACCCACTCGGAGGCAACACGTATGGCATTGCTCACCGCAAGCGCTGATGATGCCCCATGCCCGATTATACAGGCTCCGTTAGCCCCTAGCAGGGGCGCCCCTCCGTAATTTTCCGGGTCGGATCTCTGTTTGATATTGCCTATAGCCTTTTTCAACATCATTGCGCCGATCATACGAAATGTAGTCTGGGTAAATTCATCCTTGATCCATCTGGAAATGGCGCCTGCCACACTTTCACTGGTTTTGAGAACCATATTTCCTACAAATCCGTCGCATACCACCACATCAACCACTCCTTCAAATATGTCCTTGCTTTCCACGTTTCCGCGGAAATTGAGCCGTGAATTGCTCAGTAATCTATGGGCTTCCTTCGTAGCCTCATTGCCTTTGGCTTCCTCGCCGCCGATATTGAGCAAGCCAACGACTGGATTATTCCTCTTGAGAATAACCTGCGAATACACACCGCCCATCACAGCAAACTGGCACAGCCATTCAGGGGGGCAGTCTGTATTGGCCCCTGCATCGATCAGGACAAAAGGTTTGGTCGGCGTTGGTATAACCGCTGCTATGGCAGGACGGTCCACCCCCGGCAATGTCCTGAGCTTGAGCGTCGTGGCAGCCACAGCCGCGCCGGTATTTCCCGCCGAGAATACAGCATCCGCTTCGCCATTCTTGATCATATCAACCGCCCGCCCTATTGAAGAGTCCTTCTTTCGGCGTATTGCGACGGCGGGTGCTTCTTCCATGCCCACAACTTCCGAGGCATGCCTGACTTCTATTCGGTCCGAGACTCCATCAAGCCCGTTCAAGACCTCCTTTATTGCGGACTCATCCCCTACCAAATATATCTTGTCGACCGCATTGAACCGCCGGGCGGCATCAACTGCCCCCTTTACGATTTCATCAGGAGCATGATCGCCCCCCATCGCATCGACAGCTATGCGCATGATTATTCGTCAATGGATACGGTTACGACCTGACGTCCCCTGTAATGCCCACATGACGGACAAAGATGGTGCGGCTTCTTTGGTGACCCGCATTGAGGACAGGCATGTGTGGCCGGCATAGGACGGCGGTGCGACCTCACTCGGCTGCGAATTTTGCTTTTCGATGTTCTTCTCTTTGGTACTGCCATTTATAACTCCTTCAATTTGCCCGCCGGCCTTGTGATCCATGGATAAACAAATTACACAATTCTATATTTTCAACCTGTTCAGATCATCCCAGGGGGATGGTCCCTCAGGAGGAACGCATGAACATATGCCTTTATTAAGATTCATTCCACACTGCCGGCATAAGCCATGGCATTCCGCCGAGCAGACCGGATAAGGCGGGATTTTCAGCAATACAGCCTCACGCATGTCCCTGGTTACGTCCACAACCTCCGTGCCCTCTTCCAGCTTGTAAGCGCGTAGGAAAGACGAATCCACCACGGTTGTCGAGAAAAATTCAGCGCACCTGCTGCATAAAAGATAAAATTTTACTTGAAGAATTCCCTTGACCACCAACTGGTCCGACACCCTCTGCACAAACAGGTCATAATGAATTGAACCGGAGGGATCGATAAACTTATCCTTTTCCAGCTCAAGGACTTCCCTAGGCTCTTCACCCTCGTATTTGTCTCCTTCCTCGGATATTTTTGCAATCTCGATACGCATGCAAGACCTCCGGTATCGTATTGTATCCTTCGCTGAATCATCCGGCTCATTTGCGTGATAAACGTTTTTTCAATGCTGACAGTACCGGTTCAGGAACAAAGTCATCAATATTACCGCCCATTTCAACAATCTCACGAACCGTGCTGGAACTCAAGTAACTGAACGATTCATTGGGAACCAGGAATATCGTTTCAATTTCCCCGGCCATTTTACGGTTCGTCAATGCCATCTGAAACTCAAACTCAAAATCAGAGAAGGCCCTTATTCCCCTGACAATAACCTCCACACCCTTGCGCCGCGCATACTCCACAAGGAGACCTTCGAATGAATCGACCTCCACATTATTGAAACACCTGACTGCTTCCCGCACCAGCTCTATACGTTCTTCAAGATCAAACAAAGGCTGCTTCTTCTTGTTCTCTCCTATGGCCACGACCAGGCGATCAAAGATTTTTGATGCCCTGCCTATCAGGTCCACATGACCGTGGGTAATTGGATCGAAAGTTCCGGGATAAATTGCCGATGTTGTCATTAAAATCCCCTGCAATCTTGAATGAGTATTTTTATTCCTGTATCCCCGTATCTCCTGTCACTCATAACTCTCCAGCCCTGCAATTCAGGCAGTTCATACCTGCCGGCATGCTCCAATACAACAAGCCCGCTTTCGGACAGCAAATTCCCGTTTCCCAGCGCGCAGGTAAGTCTTTCCAGTACGGGTTCCTCTGTATACAGGGCATAGGGCGGGTCGGCAAGAATTATGTCAAACGGCATGTCCACCTCAGCAGAACGCAAGAATGCAAATGCATCCCTGCAGTAACATCGCGCAGGACGAGCCGTATCGTCACAGAGCGATGTCACGTTCTCGCGCAACACACGGAATACCCCGGATCTATTTTCCACCCAATACACAGTCGCAGCGCCACGACTCCATGCCTCCAGACCCATTGCCCCTGAACCTGCGAACAAGTCGAGAACCCGTGCACCCGGAATGCGGTCACCCAGAATCCCGAACAAAGACTCTCTCACCCTGTCCTTGGTAGGCCGCACATTTCCCGGGGGAACCTTCAGTCTTCTACCGCCCAGCACACCGCCAGTGATCCGCATATTACCACCTTGATTTAGAAATTGTAGTTGCCGGCCGGAAAAAACGACACGAGCAGCCGGCGGATTCAGCCCGGACCCAAAAGGCACTTCTCCAACTCTATTGGAACGGATTTTTGGATCATGTCCACATTGATCACGACCTTCGTGCGCCCCTTAATTCGACACACTTTTCCTTCCAAGCCCTTGAAGGGGCCGCTGATGACACGCACGGGCCTGCCCTCTTCAAGATAAGGCATTATTTCTAGCGCATCATCCACGGATAGTGCATATTCTATTTGCCGCAGCTGCCGTACGAGAAGGGCCTGGTCCGCGACATCGAGAAGATTTGCCACATACCTGTTCTGACGCAAGGATCCGACCCCATCATGGTCAGTCATACAGAAAACATATCCGGGAAAAAGCGGCTTGAGAAATGCCTTGGTTCGACCTCCATAACTGTGCACATCCCGCCTGAGCGGCAAATAAAAAGAAATCCCTCGCTGTCCGCAGAATTGGCCCAACTTCTTTTCACATCTTGGACGAACATGTGCAACCACCCATAAATGCTCCTCGTCCGGAAGGTTTATGGGAGTCTGATATATTTGCGGCTCCTGCAAACTGGTCATGACATATTAATACGATGACAGATGAATAATGCAAGAACGAGGCATGATGAAGAAAGAGAAAGCAGACGTTCACAGCCGCGAACAACAGCCTTCGATCCATAATTACGCGTGACCTGCCATTAACGGCAGCAAGAGAAGCACTCGTTCCCGGATCTCGCGCCCTTTGCATTTCATTGCGTTCTAAACCCACATTTGCCGGTCCAGAGACCTGTATTGCACCGATTCCGATACATGTTCGGGTTTGATTATCTCGCAACCTTCCAAGTCCGCGATGGTTCGCGACACTTTACGGATACGATCGAATGCGCGCGCGCTGAAATTCAATTCTGTAATAGCCATCTTAAGCAGTGTCTCCGCTTCCGGATCCATTTCACCGTGTGCGTCGAGATCCTTTTTTCTCATATCCGCATTACAATGAACTCCTGAAATATCTTTATAGCGGGCCTGTTGCCGCTTGCGGGCCTCAAGCACGCGGCTCCTTATCTCTGAAGACGACTCCCCGTTCTCCCTGGAAGTCAGATCATGGTATCGGACAGCGGGTACTTCCAAGTGTATATCGATCCGGTCCAGCAACGGTCCGGATATCCTGTTGCGATATCTCTGTATCTGCAGAGGAGAGCACCTGCATGTGTTCTTCGGATCACTGTAGTATCCGCACGGACACGGATTCATGGCTGCAACCAGCATGAATCGTGACGGGAATGTAACGCTGGTCGCCGCACGCGAAATCGTTACAACCCCGTCCTCGAGGGGTTGTCTCAGAACCTCAAGAACATTCCTGTGAAATTCAGGAAGCTCGTCCAGAAAAAGCACCCCGTTATGTGACAGACTAACTTCGCCGGGAGCAGGATGCGAACCACCTCCGAGCAGGCCGGCATCGGAAATCGTATGATGCGGCGCCCTGAAGGGACGGCTAACCAGATGGGCCTGATGTGAAGCCAGCATCCCTGCTATGCTGTATATCTTGGTAGCCTCCAACGCCTCCTCCAGACTCATTGGAGGCAGTATGGAGGGGACCCGCTTGGCCAGCATTGTCTTGCCTGTTCCCGGAGGTCCAATTGCCAGGAGATTGTGCCCGCCCGAAACAGCCACTTCGATGGCGCGCTTGGCATATTCCTGACCTTTAACATCGGCAAAGTCCTCATCGTAATGGTCGAACGCGTTAAGAATGCTGTCAAGATCCACGTCTATGGGATCCAGTACTATATTGCCGGCCATGAAGTCGGCAGCCTGCCGGAGGTTATCCACTGGATATACATCCAGACCTTTAACCACGGCGGCTTCCTCTCCGTTTTCCGTGGGTACCATCAAACCCTTCAAGCCGTGATCCCGGGCGTTGATGGCAATGGGAAGCACACCCTTGACCCGTCGCACTTCACCGCTCAACGCGAGTTCTCCGACCACTCCTATTCCTTCCAGTCGTTCTGCGGGAATGTCTCCTTCTGCGGAAAGCATACCCAGGGCTATGGGAAGATCGAAGCTTGGGCCTTCCTTCTTGATATCGGCCGGGGCCAGGTTAATCGTCGTCCGCCCCATGGGGGGTGCGAATCCGGAATTGATCAAAGCCGTCTCAACCCTGTCCTTGCTTTCCTTTACGGCAGCGTCGGGCAATCCAACTATCACTGTAAAAGGCTCTCCGTGACCGGCATTGACCTCTATTTCGACGACATACGCGTTGACTCCGTACACCGCCCCCGACATGACCTTAGCGAGCATTATACCTCCAGTCACAGATTATTTGCCGAATAAGTAATCCGCGGTTAGGGTGAAAATAAGCAACCCTTTTACCTGCACACGTCTAGGAAAATGCGTGTATTGATTCACTGCTCATTAATTCAGGACTGATTTCCTGCACGAACCTGGATGGATCCAGAAGATCAACGCCCCCGTCCCTTGTCTTTCGAATCCTGGGAACACACAGGTATAATTCATCTTTCGCCCGGGTTATGGCTACATAAAAAAGCCGTCGCTCTTCCGATTCCGAACCATCAACCAGGGCGCGGCTTACCGGAAACAGGCCGTCAGCCAGCCACAAGAGGAAAACTGCGCGCCACTCAAGACCCTTGGCCTGATGTATTGTGCTCAGGCGAATGGATTCGACACCTTCGGCCCCCAATCCCGGCTCGGTTTCCGCGTCCAGATTGCTCTGCAACGCGATTTCATTCAGAAATGCGTCCAAATTTTCAAATTTCACCGTGTAGTTGATTAATTCCTGGATGTCCTCCATTCGCCTGTTGTAATTGTCGAACATCTCCATGGCATAAAGATCGTAAAAGCCCTTTACAAAACGGTGAATTATCTCCCCGGGATCCGAAAACAGATCGTCATCCTGAAAGCTGTCCGCAATGGCATCGACAGTTCTCCATGCCTCCTGCGCAGGCGCAGGCAGCAAACTGCCCAATCGTTCACGAGTGGCAGGTTTCCGAAGATCGCAACGCCTTCCCAGTTTGTTCCATATATTTTCCGAGGTCCTGTCGCCGACCCGGCGCCACATGCCAAGCAGGCGTTTGAATGCCAGTTCATCCCCTGGATTATTGAACAATCTAGGCAACGCACAAACGTCCTTGATATGAGACTGTTCGAAAAAACGGACTCCGGAAGTTATAACATAGGGGATGCGACGCCTCGCCAATTCCAGCTGAAGTTCCAGCGCCTGAAAGTGAGAACGATATAGAACAACGATGTCACTCATGCGGAACCCTTCCGAACGGAGTCTTTCCGCTCGTTCAATGACAAACCCGGCCTGCTCATTCCCGTCGCGCATTCCAACCAGAACAGGTTTCTTATACGGATCACGCACGGCATGCAGGCTTTTTTGGAATTGTTCAGGATTTCCCGCAATACACTCATTCGCGCACGACAGTATTTCAGGAACACTTCGGTAATTTGTCTCAAGTTTGTATATGCGAGCTCCCGGGTATCTCTCCGGGAAGGTCATGATATTCTTGAAATCGGCGCCCCGCCATGAATAGATCGACTGAAAGTCATCGCCAACGACAAGCAGATTCCCGTCAGGACCCGCAATGAGATCCACCCATTCGGCCTGTATATAATTTGTATCCTGATATTCATCCACCAGGACGTGCTGAAACTTATCCCGGTATCTCTCCAGTATGCAAGAATGCTCACGAAACAGTTTCAGACCGTTGCTCAGCAGGTCGTCAAAATCCATGGCGTTGAGCTCCCTTTTGCGAGCCGTATACCGGTTGTGCACCCTTGCTATGTCGGCGATGTCGATTGATGTATGTTCAAAACGGTCTTTGGCAACATCTTCAATCTTTCGAAACATGCTGGATGCCAGACCTGAAAGACTGATCAGCACTTCCGGTTTGGGAAAATGTTTATCGGCAAGCTTGAGTTCCCGGGCACAATCACGCATCAACCGTTTGGAGTCGTCCTGATCCAATATGGTATAGTCACTGCCATACCCCAGAAGATCGCCATGACGGCGAAGAATACGGTTGGCCATATGGTGAAATGTTCCTCCCCAGATACCGCTCACCGATTCGCCAACCAGCCCCTGCGCCCTTTCCAGCATCTCGGCGGCGGCTCGATTGGTAAATGTCAGCAACAAGAGGCGCTGAGAATCGATTCCCTTTTCCACGAGATATGCAACGCGGTACACCAGCGTGCGCGTTTTACCAGTACCCGCCGCCGCTATTACCAGGACTGCCCCGTCAGGGGCTGTCACCGCGGCAAGTTGCTCCCTGTTCAATTCAGATTCGAAAACAATATTTCGCATAAGTAATGTTCATTTCGATTGTCCGGCATTCAATTACAACTCCAGGACAACCGGGTAAGAGTATTCCCGCAGTCATACGCATATTCGCGCATGAGCATGCTATAAGATACTCGATACGCCTACAAGCGCAGCCTTTGCCACGGCGGAAGATACGGCCTTATCCGCTCATAAAACGGAAGACATTATGCCCGCATGATTCATGCAAACAAGCGCGCTTATACCGGAGGGATACCCCGTTTTACAAGATGCCCGACGGCATGCGCCGAATTTATCGAGTCCGATTTCAAGCTTAGATTGATGCTTACCGAAGCACGACCTGAATCTCGCTTCTTGAAGACGGTTCAGATCGGCAGTCCTTAATCACCCATGGGCAGTAAAATTCATGCCCGGTGCCGATGCTGTTTCTAGGTGAGGGACAGGAGATCTTTTACGGTTAGATCCTCCACAGCCGTGTTCAATCCATCGTCAACAGAGGAAACAACCCTGTTGACTGTTTCGTCAAGATGGTTCAACCCAAGCTCTTCAGGCCTTGTTCCGTCCTGAAGAAGCCTCTCAACGACATCCCTCACCCGGATCATCTCCGGGGATTTCAGCAATGCGTAACAGCCCGGCGGATCAGCCACCTGCGCCATAAGCCCATCGTCCTCAAGCCGGGCAACAACATCGTTTACCATTCTTACGGATACTTCACTGTTACGAGCGTAGTCATAGGCATTAAACAGCGGGGAATCGCTTTCCTGGGATTTGGCAGCGTGAACCAGGACTCCTATGGTCAGCATCAATTTTGATTTCGCGCTTGCCCCTGATGCTGCTCGTTCAAGCTCATAAGTTGTGGAATTCTGTATGGCAAAGGCCAGCTCGGCGCCCAGAAGCACTATGATCCAGCTTACATATAACCAGACCAGGAAAATGGGTACCGAGGCGAATGTTCCGTATATGGCATTATATTTCGATATACCAATTTGGAACTCCATATAAATATGCTGCCAGCCAAGCCACATCACGGCACCCACCAATCCGCTGACAAGGCCCGGGACCGCTCTAACACGGGTATTGGGAATGAAAACATACAGGAAAGTGAAGGCCATCCAAGTAGCTATGAACGGCCCTATCTGCAATATACGCCTGTATATTGCAGCAACTGCTTCAAAACGCTCATCGAATATCCCGCTCACCACGGCGCTTGCCGCGCCGGCGGCAACAATGAGGATAGGGACAATTACCAGCAGGCTGATATAATTGCTGATCTTGCGGATGATATTCCTTGAAGTGGAAATATACCACACCCTGTTGAACGTCGTCTCGATGCTGGAAAGCATCTTGATGACCATGAACAGCAATATAACCATGAAAACGCCGCCCAACGCGGCAAAATTGGTTTCGGTGTAGATCAGTAGCATCTGATCAATGAAATCCTGGAACTCCTGGGGCATATCCTCCATCCATGCAAACAGCTGCCTGATTTCCTCTTCGCCTGCCCCCAACCCCTTGAACATGGACAGGGTGATGGCGAGTATTGGAACAATGGCAATCAGCGTGCTCAACGTGAGAGCTGAGGCATGAATCGGAATATTATCTTCCTTGAGTCCCTTGATAACAAGATGGCAGGTCCGCAGCATGCGCACCAGAAAACGGCGTTGTCCCGAAAGAGTGGAAAGCTCCACACTCCAAAGGTCCCTCCTTAAGAAATTCAGAAAACGGAATACGTTATTTCTTACCTTTGCAATCATTTGAAATCTCCGGTTTATACAAAGATATCCCGCAATATCATCCCGGTCTTTTGCAAGCATGCTTCCGGGAAAAATGAATGAGGATCCCCGCCACTAAACGGCACAATATTCCAGGTTGTCCGATAAAACGACTTTCATACTGAGAATTCACAAGAGTTTCCTGCATAACAACCATGCCGCAAGGGTCTTTCCGTCCTTGATCTCCTCCTCTTGTATTTTCCTCTCTATTTCCGATCGGCTGAGAAGAACCAATTCAACGTGCTCGTCATGATCCAGGTCTGATGGGTCGGCATCTCCATCCAATTCCGCGAAAAACACTTCTATATGCTCATCAGTGTAACCGGGAGACGGATAAATCCCGCCGACTCTTTCCAAGCTGCATGCATCATAGCCCGTTTCTTCCTTCAACTCCCTGCGGGCGGCATAATCAGGGTTTTCCCCCGGCTCCAGAATACCCGCCACCACCTCCAGCATGTGTTGGTCCAACGGCTTTCGGAATTGGCGAACCATGGCGAAACGGCCATCCGGCAGTCTCGCAAGAACTGCCACAGCACCGCAATGCCTGACAATTTCTCTATCAGCCTTTACGCCATTCTCCATTTCCACATTCATGAGGTCCAGTGAAAGAATGCGTCCCTCGTATATTCTGTTTGTGCTTAATGTGCGCTCTTCCATGTACTTCCCGATATTATATAATGTGAGTTTATCCGTGACAGGCCGGATACATGCTGTACATCTCAACCCTTCAGATATTGCTTCATTGTCACGGTCATTTTACTATGGCATGCATGATACATACCAGAAAAGAACGGGAAATTCTCGAAGATAAATTTCTTTCCCCTTGCGCTGCGCGAAGTTCAGAATCACTGGGCCGACGGCACCCTGAACGCAAGCACGATTACAGGACCGAATTTCAAAGAGACAGGGACCGGGTACTGCATTGCCGGGCATTTCGCCGCCTTGAATACAAGACACAGGTCTATGTTACCGAGACAATGAACGACCATTACCGCACACGTCTTACCCATACCATGGAAATGGCGGCCATAGCTCGAACCATCGCGAGGGCGCTTAACGCAAACGAAGACCTCGTGGAGGCTATATCCCTTGCCCACGATATAGGTCACAGCCCATTCGGTCATTCCGGTGAACGCGAATTGAATGAAATAATGAAGGATCATGGAGGATTCAATCATAACATTCAGAGTCTTCGCTGGGTGGAATTACTGGAACGGCGTTACCCGGATTTGCCGGGTCTGAATCTCACGTGGGAAGTCCGGGCAGGGTTGCGAAAATATGCCGGAATGAACCCCGGCGGCGAACTAGACGGCTATCCAATCGGGCCTCAGCAGTTCATGGAAGCGCAGATCGCAGACATATCCGATGACATTGCCTATCAGGCACATGATATAGAGGATGGAATGGAAGCCGGATTACTGTATGACGACCATCTCGCCAATCTTGACATATGGCGGGAGGCAATGGAACGCGCACAATCCGGATACCCGGGTATGCGCAGGGAACACCTTGTGGGTATCACAATCCGCTACCTTCTTGATATGCAGGTACAGGACGTCATTGAAGAGTGCATCAGGCGTATAAAAATGTATTCGCCGGCATCGGTGCAGGATATTATGAACTGTCCGGAGAGGATAGTATCCTTCAGCTCCCGTATGGGGAATATGGTCAAGCCCCTCCGTGAGTTCCTTTACCGGAATGTCTACTGTCATCCCGACGTAAACGACGCAAACAAGGAGGCCGTGCGCATGATAAGAAGGCTTTTCATGTATTACATTGAGCATC
>SLRP01000194.1 GCA_007130845.1 Kiritimatiellia bacterium
CTGGTAAGTTCCAGTGGTGATGCTGATCTCATGGCATGATTTCAGGATATGACATGTTTAGACTGCTGAGACATGGGCCGGTCGCCAGGTTTGATATGGAATGATAAGTTTGATATCCGGCCGTTTGACGGATACCATGGCGTAACGTATTGAACGGCACTGTTATGGGAAAATTACGTGTAGCCAGTTTTGGGATTCGCGGTCTGGTCGGGGACTCGTTGACACCCCGCGTAGTAATCGACTTTGCTTCCGCTTTCGCGACATTTGCGGAGGGCGGACGCTTATTGCTTGGACGCGACACCAGGTATTCGAGTCCGATGCTCCATTACGCGGTATCTTCAGGCCTGATGAGCGCAGGTTGCGAAGTCCTTGATTTCGGTATATGCCCAACTCCCGTCCTTCAGTATTCGGTCGACAAGTATAAAGCAGCAGGCGCAGTATCCATTTCAGGCGGTCATAACGCGATGGGGTGGAATGCTGTCACGCTCATAGGCCCCGACGGCGCATTTCTTGATCCCTCCGGAGGAGTGACTGTCCTGGATATATTTCACGCCGCTGATTTTCTGAAAGCAGAATGGAACCGTATTGGTGAAATGCACCTCGTAAACGATTTTGTGGATCCATACTTTGATGCGCTTGAACGTGTCGTAAATGTTAAGACCATAAGGGAAGCCGATTTCACTGTCTTGATCGATCCCGTGGGCGGAGCGGGATGCACATATATAGAGCCTTTTGCAGACCTCATGGGTTTTTCACTGGTGCCGGTCAATGCAGGGCCGTCCGGTTATCTTGCGCGCGAACCGGAGCCGCGCCCCAGAAGCGCGCTTCAGATGGCATCAATAATCCGTTACACCGGAGGTGATGTGGGATTCGTTTTGAGCAGCGATATGGGGAGGATGTCGCTGGTTACCGAGGAGGGAGAACCCGCAAGTGAGGAATACACACTTGCAGTAATTGCGGATCACCTTTTGAATAAACAAAGTGGTCCCTTTGTTACCAATATATGCACAACGCGGACCGTTGACGACATTGCGGCAAGGCATGATGTCCCGGTAATTCGTACCAAGGTTGGTCAGGCGTACATCATGGCGGCCCTGGCTGATGAGCAGGGTGTAGTAGGAGGGGAGGGAAGCGGAAGCGTGGCGTACCCGGCGTTCAGTCCTGCGTTCGACGGCTTCCTCATGATGGCCCTTACCCTTGAAGCCATGGCTGAAAGAAAGAAACCGCTTTCCGGATTATTGAACCTGCTTCCCCGTTACCAGATAGTGAAGCGATCGGTCCCGTGCGGATCCCGCGAGGGATACAGGGCCATAGAGGCGCTTAAGCAATACAAGGAAATCTGGAAAGGGGGACATATAGATCTCACGGATGGTTTGCGTGTTGATTGGTCTGATGGATGGGTGCACGCGCGAACATCTCAAACCCAGCAGATGGTCAGGGTTACTTCCGAAGCAAAAACAAGGATGGCAGCGGAATACCGGGCCGATGAGGTTGCTCGCCTTGTTCAATTATCAGTATGACGACATGAAAGAGACCTTGAAAATTAGTGTTTCCGGGGTTCGTGGAGTGGTCGGTGACTCTTTTTCCCCGCAGCTTGCCGCTTCTTTTGCCCAGGCCTTCGGGGCCTTTGTGGGGCAGGGTGATGTCATGATAGCTCGAGATACCCGCAAATCCGGGGCGATGATAGAACAGGCCGTGGTAGCCGGTTTGATGAGTGTGGGATGTACTCCGGTGTGCGCTGGAATAGCGCCCACACCCTCAGTCCTGTTCAGTGTCAAGGAAATGGGCTTCAGAGGCGGTATAATGATAACGGCAAGTCATAACGCCGCACCATGGAATGCCCTTAAATTCATCGACAGGAGGGGTATGTTCCTTAATGAAGTCCATGCCGAAGAATTATTCGACCTGTATCACCAGCAGGACTTTCCTCTTGTCGCAGAATCCGACCTGCGGGAAGTTGAAGGATTGGATAATGCGGTCGAGGCTCATTTCAGGCGAATACTGGACTATGTAGATGCGAATCGCATAAATGCGGCCGGGCTGCGGGTGGCAGTCGACTGCTGCAACGGTGTCGGGGCACTGTATTCGGAAGACTTTCTAAGTAATGAGCTGGGTTGCGAGGTTATTTCCGTATTTGACGGCATATCAGGAGAATTCGAACGAGAGCCGGAGCCTCTCCCTGAGAACCTTGAAGCCTTAAGCAGGGCAGTTACGGAAAACTGGTGCCATATCGGATTTGCGCAGGATCCGGACGGCGACAGACTTGCCGTGGTGGACGAAAAAGGCGAGCCGATAGGCGAGAATCGTACAGTTGCATTGGCTGTTCAACAGGTTTTGAAAGTACATGAACAGGGGCCGATCGTCATAAACATGTCGGCAAGCAAGTGCATAGAGCGAGCCGCCAGGGATCTTGGCTTCGATGTTATACGGTCCAAGACCGGTGAAATTAATGTATCCGAAGCAATGATCGAGGCAGGCGCCGTTGTTGGAGGAGAACATACCGGCGGAATAATTATACCGGCTGTTCATCCATGCCGCGACAGTTTTGCAGGAATGGCCGTAATACTGGAGCTTCTGGCGATGAGCGGGCTTACTGTTTCGGAGTTGACCGGGGGGCTTCAACAATACCAGCTTGTCAAGGATAAAATACCCATTAGAAGCGAATGGGCTTCCGCTATAATGCGCGATGTCAGGCGTAGATATGAAGGGCAAAAAATGAATTTCACGGATGGTGTCCACATCGATATGGGCGACCGATGGGTGCATATCAGGAGATCAGATACAGAACCTGTATTGCGTATAATTGCTGAAGCTCCGGACATGGAGGGCGCGGAAAAACTTATCGACGAGTTGAGATCCCGTGTGAAGAATGCCGTTCAGAAAGTATCCGGCCGGAAACAGAATTGATTATACCCATGCAGGCCTTATTCCTCGTCTCATGCAAGAGAGGCTATGTTCAAATGTATTTGTTTCGGTAAATCCGCATATACTTGATAATATGGGTTTGTTGATTGACATTAGCTGCATGGTTATTATTCAGTGTTCATCTTTTAATGGGGCGGTAGCTCAGCTGGGAGAGCGCCAGAATCGCACTCTGGAGGTCGAGGGTTCGATCCCCTTCCGCTCCACCA
>SLRP01000066.1 GCA_007130845.1 Kiritimatiellia bacterium
CCAGAATCTGCCGCCGCCGAATATCATTATGCCTGTAACCGCCAGTGCGGCTGCGCCCATTACAAAACCGCCCAGCAATGCCGGGTTGGCTCTTTTACTCATGGCCTTTACCTCTCCAGCGGCTCAATGCCGCTCTTTTCATGCACATATTTTCCCTGCCTCCTTAAGAATGCCTGAACGGCGGGATCACTGCATCCCCTAAGCAATTCATCGGGATCGCCATGGGCGATCATCGTCTTCCGGTCTGCATCAAGAAACACGGAATTGTTACCGACGGCAAAAATGCTGGCCAGCTCATGCGTAACCATGACGACAGTGGATCCCAGGCTGTCGCGCAACTCCATGATAAGATCATCCATCAAGCTCGCGTTTACCGGATCCAGCCCTGACGACGGCTCGTCAATGAAAAGGATCTCCGGGTCCAGGGCTATTGCCCTGGCCAGTCCGGCCCGTTTGCGCATACCACCGCTTATTTCCGATGGATAATATTCCTCAAACCCCGTCAGCCCTACCAGTGCAAGCTTCAAAGACACCATTTCAGAGATTTCCCGACGATTCAGGGGGGTGTATGCCTCAAGCGGAACAGATATGTTTTCAGCGATCGTCATGGAACTCCATAATGCCCCGCCTTGATACAGCACACCCATCTTACGCAATAATCCTGCGCGATCGGTCTCGGAAGCCTCCCATAAACTGACTCCTTCATATGAAACAGTTCCCTTGAAAGGAGCCTTAAGCCCCACCATATGCCGCAAAAGAGTGCTCTTTCCACAGCCGCTTCCCCCCATGACCACGAAAATATCCCCGCGATTAACGGTAAAGGTCAGACCGCTCTGGATTACTATGTCCCCGTAAGCCATGGTAAGCTCGGAAACCTGCAGGATAGGCTGTGGGATATTCATATTCAAAACCCCGTGATCACATAAATAACGGATATAAGAGAATCAGCCACTATGATATAGACTATGGCATTCACCACCGCAGCAGTAGTCGCCTCGCCCACGGCCGCCGCGCTGCGCCCACAACGCACACCCTGCAGGCACCCCGAAACAGCTACAACTACTCCAAAGACACTACTCTTGATCAGCCCGGACGCAATCGCCTGTATGGAAACAGCGTTTACAGTCTGCATGTAATATTGGATGGGGGTTAGATCCAGCATGAAGACACCTACAATCGCACCGCCAAGTATTCCTAGCACAACGGCATAGATCGATAAAAGGGGCATCATCAGGATCAGCGCCAAAGCGCGGGGCAACACAAGGAATTCAATCGGAGAAAACCCCATGGTCTTCAGCGCATCAATCTCTTCATTTACCTGCATGGTTCCCAGACGGGCCGCGAACGACGCGCCTGTTCGGCCCGCCATGATAATTCCCGTCATGAGCGCGCCCATCTCGCGTACCATCCCCACAGCAACGGCGTCGGCTATGAACAACTCGGCCCCGAAAGCCTGCAGTTGCACCGCGCCAAGAAAGGCCAGTATCATTCCTACCAGAATGCTTATCAATGATATGATCGGCAACGCTTCCGGACCGCATTCCTGGATGGTAGCCCACAACTCTGAACCGCGGTAACGAGCCCGCCCGCGCAGCAATGCGCCGAAGGCCATGGTCAATTCGCCCAGAAAAGCGACGAATTGAAAAAAATCGCGGAATCCGGCCAGCACGAGCTCTCCAATACGGGACACCAGCGACGGAGACAACCTTCCGGCAATCCGATCACCTGCCCTGCCTGATACGTTGTCCGCCAGTCCAAGCAGGCGCTGAACACCTTCAGGCAAACCGGAAACATCCAGTTCAGAACCTTTTTGACGGGCCAGCGCGCTTAACGCCCTAAGAAAGACCAGCAGGGAACTGTCCCATCCCGTCAAACCATCATCCCGCAAGACTATCCGCTCCATACCAGACTGGTCATCCAGACTGGAAAGCGACTCCTTCACCGACGCCGGGTTATTCCCCGCACGCCATGCCCCCTGAAGGCCGATCTCAAAGCCGGCATCGCCCTTTCGCTCAATACGAACCTGTGCAGACGCAGAATTGTTCATGATTGGTGAGTTTGACCTCTTGCGTACCGTACCACAAACCATCATGTTGCCGCAATAATCAGAGGTCATCCGTATTTCCCGTCTCAACAGCGATCGGGACACATTTCAACCACTCTATTGATAAATTTATTTCCGACATCATGAGGAATGCCTACAAATAACAAGCTGGGTGATTCGGAAACATGTGCAATTGATGGGAAAAGTTTTTTTGACCCCTTGCACCTGTTTCAGTAAAATTCAGACCCTGCCTGAACACCGGAGCTGATCCGGGGTAACGGTTGATAATGAGCAGTCCCGTTGTTCATATGAAAACGGCTGTGAATAATGCCGGCATGTGTATGATAAGTGTGAATCAAGCGGAACAGCCGTCTCACATGCCATTAAAAATGAAGGAGAAAATGAGCGATATGAAGAAGAATGTCCTGGGTGGGCCCCTGACACCATGCAGCATGGATCCGGTAACAGGATTTTATCGTGACGGATCATGCTTTGCCGGCCCAGACGATCCGGGATGCCATGCGGTGTGTGCGGAGGTTACCGAGGAGTTTCTGATATTCTCCGCGGGGGTAGGCAACGACCTTTCGAAGCCCAATACGGAATTCGGTTTTCCCGGACTTCGGCCGGGAGATAGATGGTGCGTCTGCGCCGCCCGGTGGAAGGAGGCATATGACGCTGGTGTCGCTCCGCCGGTCATCTTGAAGTCCACACACGAGGCCGCGCTTCATTATGTGCGGCTGGAAGAACTCCTGGAACACGCCGCGGGGTAATCACCTTTCACGCATGTGCTCCTGGGCGGAGTCGTTATTCGTTTGTTTCTCAAGAAGCACCGCTCATACAGGACGGCTATTTTCATTCTAAATCCAACCATGTTCCGATGCCTGCAGGAACAGGACCGTTCCACAAAATCTATTGTCCGGCTGCCAAAAACTGTGCTTACCGGGACATGGTTAACACAATATTCCGGGCACCACTGCTGTCCAAAATAATTTGATTTTGGATGAGTAAGTCCAAATTATCGAATAAATAGCGTTCTCCACGAGCATTATCCGA
>SLRP01000133.1 GCA_007130845.1 Kiritimatiellia bacterium
AATTAATCAAATGACCGCATTTATTATAGGCGATATAATGCGTTCGTCCAATTTCTTTGCTATATGCATATGCTTCAAGAGTGTAACATTCGATGTGAATGACAGGCATGTCGCGGAAATTGTTCCGGTATTGATGTATGCGTAGATTGCGGGAGGTGCATATGAGTTCTCTTCTTATCAGGAACGGCGTGATTGTTACGCTGAATGACGACAACGATATAATAGAAAACGGAAATGTGTACATTGAAGATGGCCTCATAGTAGAGGCCGGGACTTTCAATGGCGACAAGTATGGAGCGGACCGCGTCATTGATGCTGCCGGAAACATCGTCATGCCGGGACTCATAAACGCGCATCATCACCTGTATTCAACATTTGTACGCGGGTTCACGCCGCCAGGCGATCCGCCCGGTAGTTTCATGGAAATTCTTGAACGGCTCTGGTGGAAGCTTGACACGGCATTGGAGCCGGAGGATGTTTACTATTCAGCCTTGCTTGCCGGCATGCACGCCGCCCGGGCGGGCTGTACGACCATTATTGATCATCACTCATCGCCGTCGTGCGTTGACGGGAGCCTGGATCTTGTTGAAAAGGCATTGAGGGAGATCGGGCTTAACGGATGCCTGTGCTACGAGGTATCAGATCGCAAGGCTCAGGGTCTCGGAATCGGGGAAAACGAGCGTTTCATAAGAAAATGCATACAGTCGGAAGACGGTCAGTTTGCCGGGCTTTTCGGTTTGCATGCGCTCATGACCCTGGGTACTCCGACACTGGAGCGGTGTTCTGAAGCAGGACACTCCCTGGGTTCGGGTTTTCATGTGCATGTAGCCGAGTCGGAGATCGATGTTGATATTACATTTGAAAAGTATCAACGGCGTGTAATGGATAGATTTCTCGATTTCGGTATTCCAGGGCCGAAGACGGTTTTTGTACACGGCATTCACTTTGGAGCGCGTGAAATGGACCTGCTGAAGACCACGGATTCGGTGCTTGTAACCAACCCTGAATCCAACATGAACAATGGACTCGGCATGACGCCGGTTCTTGAGCTGCTTCAGAGGGGTGTTCCGGTTGGGATAGGCACTGATGGAATGTCATCGCACATGATCTCTCAGGCTCGCGCCTTGTATCTTAATCAGCGGGCATATCGACGCGATCCGCGCGTTGCCTTCACGGAGTCAGCGGACATCCTGCTCCGGAACAACAGGGTTATATGCAGCCGCGTGTTCAGTGAACCTCGCGGGGTGTTGGGGTCTGGTTATCTCGCGGACATCATTATTCCCGAGTATGTTCCGTTCACTCCTGTAAACAGAAGCACGTTTTACGGGCATCTGCTCTTTGGTGTAAGCTTCGCGAGGATAGGATGCACAATAGCCCGGGGAAAGGTGGTTGTTGAGAATGGCAGGATGACAAGCGTTAACGAGGAGGAGGTAAGGGCCAAGTGCGTAGAGCGCGCCGCAAAGGTCTGGAATCGCATTGAATAGGCGGGCGTCATCCAGGCGGTGAGGGTTGAAGAGTCGTGTAAATGCATTTGACCTTCCCCCCTAAAACTGGACCGTTTTCAAAGAGAGTCCTCTGGTCTACAAATACAGGACGGAGGACGGAATGAAGCGAAAGCGATACAGCGAAGAACAGATAATCGGGATATTGAATCAGCACGAGTCTGGAATGTCGGTAAAGGAGTTGACGCGCCAGGTGGGGATCTGCGAGCAGACCTTTTACCGCTGGAAGTCCAAGTATGGAGGCATGGAAGTCTCGGAGGCCAAGAAGCTCCGGCAGCTTGAGGACGAGAACCGTCGCTTGAAGCGATTGGTTGCTGATCAAGCCCTGGATATCCAGATCCTGAAGGACGTCAGCTCAAAAAAATGGTAACGCCCACAGCCCGGCGGGACGCCGTCGCCTATGCGGTCGAGACGTACGGGATCAGCCGGCGGCGTGGTTGTGGGTTGATGAGTCTCCGCCGCAGCAGCCTGTATTACCAGGCTGTGGAACCGGACGATGCGCCCCTTCGGGAGGCGATCAAGGAGCTTGCTCACAAGTATCGACGTTGGGGCGCGCCCCGCCTTATTTGGAAGCTCCATCAGTTGGGCTGGACGGATAACCATAAGCGGATTGAACGGATCTATGTTGAGGAAGGGTTACAGGTGCGAAAGCGAAAAAGGAAACGGACGAAGATGAAGGCTCGGATACCACTGATTCAACCGAAGGCTCCGAATCAAGTATGGGCGATGGACTTTATGAGCGATGCGCTTTGTGATGGCCGGAAACTGAAGATTCTGACGATCATCGACTGCTTCACCCGTGAGTGCGTACATATCGAGGTCGACACCTCGATTAACGGGTCACGGGTGGCACGCATCCTGGAGACACTGCGGATGACCTACGGACTGCCGGAACAGATTATGACGGATAATGGCCCCGAATTTACCGGGAGGGCCATGGATGCGTGGGCGTATGCCCGGGACATCGGGCTTCACTTCATAGAGCCCGGCAAGCCAAGTCAAAACGGCTACATCGAGAGCTTCAACGGGAAGTTCAGGGACGAATGCCTGAATGAGCACTGGTTCGTGAGCATGGCCGATGCACGACGACTGATCGAGGCCTGGCGGGACGACTACAACAAGATTCGCCCTCATAGTGCACTCAACGGGATGAGTCCGGCGATGTTTACCAAGGCGGAGTTATACTCGCCCGCAGACACCGCTCCGACGAGCTATGCAGGCCCATTCTCGCGGAGCCTTCGCGCAGAGGATAACTCCTTGCTGGTCATGCAGGATGTTTTTGGAGTAAATAGAACATCAGGCCATGACTCTCACTGAAAATGGTCTAGTGTATGGGGGAAGGTCACATTGACGAGTTCATTTGTTATTGTTTGCATGTGCGGATTGACACGAAATTCATGTCCGTAACCGTGGCCGGACGGAGAAGCTCCCAGAACAAGAGTCCGCGTCATAGCGTATGTTCCTGACAGGCATGAGGCGGGTGTGTTTAGCCTTTATGTAGTATTATGATGCTGTCCTGTATATCAGCGAGGATATGATTTAGGAGATGGAACGGAAAGCTTCAAGCAGCGGCCCGGTATTTCCAACGGGCCTGGTGAGAATACTGGCAGTTTCATGCCTTATTTCCGCAGGTGCCGTATTTTCCGGGTGCGCCTCTGTTAACGGTGGAAGCATTCATGACGGCCGCGTTCCTGAGGGTGATGCCGCTGCTGAAAACACGGATGATGCGCAGGATCAGGTTACGCCTCTTGTTGTAGGCTACGATGAATACCGGGACCCTCTGATCAGTATTAACCGCGCAATATTTGTTTTCAACGATGTGGCTTATCGTTACCTGCTTATTCCTGCCGGAACCGGCTATGTCAATATTGTTCCGGACCCGGCTCGCCGTGGAATCCGTAATATTTTCCATAATATAAGGGCGCCTATATACGCGGTAAATAATCTCCTGCAGGCAAAGCCGCGGTCGACCGGGAAGAATCTGGCTCGATTCGGCATTAATACCACGGTGGGTCTGCTCGGGCTGTTCGATCCTGCCAAGAATTGGTTCGATATCCCCAGGGAAGACACTGATTTTGACGAGACCCTGGCTGGTTTTGGTGTAGGGTACGGCGTCTATCTTGTACTGCCCTTTTTCGGGCCTTCCGACGTGCGCAACAGCCTGTCCACATTTGTGGATTACGCACTGCATCCGGTGCCGCATTTTACGGATCAACCGCTATCCACTGCCATACGCGGACTGGATTATTTCCAGGAATACGCGCCGGATGCCGAGCATTACCGCGACCTGCATTCCAAATTCGAAGATCCATATATTTTCTATCGCAATCTCTATTTGCAGGGGAAGTTACGTGATGAGGAATACTGAATCGATAATCTACCGAATATTCGATGTCATCATCGCGCATCCGGTGGTTGTTCTTTCCGCTTTTCTCGCATGCGCGGCGGCGCTTGGCTGGCAGGTCCGGCATTTTGAGGTGGATGCTTCGGCTGATACGCTTTTGATGCGCGGCGACAAGAGTTATATCCATGCCCAGCTCGTGTACCGCGAGTTCGGTGATCAGGAATTCATGTTTGTGGCCTACAAACCGCTCAATCGTTCTGTTTTCGATCGGGATACCCTGGATGATCTGCGGGATTTCAGCGATAAACTTGAGGCCCTTGACCGTGTATCTTCCGCGCGATCGATTCTGAATGTTCCCATTATTCTGGATGGAGACGGAGGCCTGGCATCCGGTTCAGATTTTTCCGCCATGACAATGGAGAACCGTGAATACAGTCCTGATGAACTCAGAGAGGCTCTTTCCGGACATTCGGTATATGAGGATCTGCTGATAAACAGGAATCAGACGGTTCTTGCCATACAATTGATTTTCGATGGCGATAAAGAGCTCATGGAGCTGGAAGGCCGTATTCTGGACCTCGAAAAGAAGACCCTTGATGGAGAACTTACCGCGGAAGAACAGCGGGAGATCAACAGGCTTGAGCGAAAAGCGGATCCCATGCGTCAACGACTGCAGGAAATCCGGCGTTCGGAGTTCGAGGAAATACGCAGAATCGCCGAGGAACACGAGGATGGCGCTGAGATCCATATGGGAGGGGTTCATGTTCTGGCATACCAGTTGATTAGGATTATCAGAAATGATCTGATCGTATTCGGAAGCGCCATTGCCGCGATGATATGCCTGGTTTTGTTCATGCTGTTCGGCAAGTTGCGCTGGGTTGTCATTCCTGCGGTTTGCTGTATATGCAGCGTGCTGCCTACCATGGGGCTTTTCGGGCTGCTTGGGCTGAAAACCACCGTGATCTCGTCAAATTTCATAGCTCTCCAGTTGATCCTTACACTGGCGCTCGTCATGCATCTTATCGTTCAATACCGTGAATGCAGCGCGGAGCATCCGGATTGGACACAGGCTCAGAGAATAAAGAAAACCATTAAGATGAAAGCCGCCCCCTGTTTTTATGCGGGTCTTACGACTTCGGCCGGATTTGCCTCGCTGCTGTTCAGCGGTATCCAGCCTGTGATCTCCTTCGGATGGATGATGATTATTGCCATGTTCTTCTCAATAGGCGCAAGTCTCATACTTTTCCCCTCAATGATAGCCTTATTTCCCAGAGAGGATGTTTCTACAAGATGGCGCGCAGCGAGGAGCATACTTAACGGGATGGCTGCGTTGTCGCTTAAACGACCGGCATTCATAGTGCTTATGACGCTCTGTGTTCTTGGAGGAGCGGCGGCCGGAATGCCCCGTCTTACGGTGGAAAACAGCTTCATAAATTATTTTAGGGATACCACCAGTGTGCATCAGGAATTGTCATTCATTGACAGGGAGCTGGGGGGGACAACGCCACTGGACATAGTTCATACCCTTTCTCCATCGAAGGACAAGGATGACCTTGTCATGACCGCAGCTCACATCCGCACGATGCAGAGGATTCAACAGGCGATCGGGGAATATGAGGCAGTTGGAAAGATGCTGTCCCTGGTAAACTTTGCAGAGCTGGCGGTGCAAATGAACCGTGGAAGACCTCTTACAGAGTACGAGCTCACAGCTGCCTATTGGCTGATGGGCGAAGAGATCCGGGAGGAACTTTTTGGAGCCGCTTTTTCTCCGGAGACCAGGCAGGCGCGTTTCAGTATGCGCATCAAGGATTCAACCGAAGGACTTAACAGGGCGGAGTTGATTGCCGATATACGGAAAGACATGGAACGGATCAGTGACGAGGACGAGCCGTACATGCTTACAGGCCTCTTTGTTCTTTATCAGGAGATACTGGAACAGTTGTTCAGGTCGCAGATACTGACCATAGGCCTTGTTCTTGCCGCATTGCTGCTGACACTGCTTGCGATCTTCCGTTCAATCAGGGTCGCTTTAATAGGGATAACACCGAACATTTTGACGACGGTGGTCGTCCTTGGAACAATGGGATGGCTGGATATTGCGCTGGACCTGATGACCATTACCGTTGCGGCGATAGCCATGGGTATAACGATCGACAATACCATTCATTACACTCACCGCTATCTGGGCGAGCGGCTCTCGGGAACCGCGAGGCGCTCGGTGGAGCATACGCATGGCAGTGTTGGGTTTGCCATCCTGTACACATCGGTCGTCATCATGACGGGTTTTTCGCTGCTTGCCTTTTCGGACTTTCTGCCAAGCGCCTTGTTCGGGCTCTTGACCAGCCTTGCCATGGCCGTGTCTTTCGCCTACAACCTGAGCATGCTGCCGATCCTGCTCAACAGATTCGTGAAAGACACGTCATTGCGAGGGCAGTACGAGTCAACATGAAGTGTCCTGGTTCGGAGTGTGAGGTTCCGACGCAAGGTGGTTTTCGTTCAGGCTGATCTATTCATCAAGAGTGGGTTCAGGGGTGTTGGAGCATGAGAGCATGGAAGATTCAGCCACGGATGGAGCGGATAGGGTAAAACAGGTCAGGCCAGATACGCTGGTGAAAAATCCAAGTTAGAGGTTTCGGCATGAATCTTGAAAATAATGGAGTATTTATTATTTCCTGTCTTACATGTATAAATGCTTGCGAAGCTGCTCTATTACTGCAAGTCTCGGTTTTATTTAATCAAAACATATTGAGGTTACATGACTAGAACAGCACTGGAATTTGTTCCGCCGGACATTGAAGGCGGTTTAAACAGCGTGGTGGAAGACACCAATAAAATACGGGATCTGTCCCGCGAGTTCGGTATTGAAAACAGCATCGACACTCTATTGATTCCTGGAATGATTACCGAGGACGCTGACCGTCCGGTTGAAATGAAACCGAAGATGGATCCGTTGGATGTGTGGAAGGCGGCGGTTTCCGAGCTTCCCGGCATGCATGGACTCTGTACACAGGTTACCGCTTTTCTTGACCAGGCTCAACTGGAAAGGCGCTTTCAAGAGCTTCTGGATTCCGGCATTGAGGGTATAATTTTCGTAGGAGTTCCCCGTACCATGGCAGATGGGGAAGGCGAAGGTGTGTCGCCGGTGGATGCGCTTGATATATTCAGGGATCAGGTTCCGGATCGTGGGGCGATCCTCATTCCCACGAGGGAAGCTGAAGAAGGCCGGTTTAATTACAAGTGTGAGCGCGGCGCCACATTTGCGCTTACACAGCTTCTGTATTCCGGAAGCATATTGGAATTCCTGTCAGGTTTTGCAGAGAAACATTCGCATCGCCCTGAAATACTGCTTTCATTCGGTTATGTAGCAAAGCTTGAGAGCAGTTTACGGATGATTCGATGGCTGATACAGGATCCCGGGAACCCGGTTGTGGATGAGGAGCAGGCGTTCATAGGACGGCTTGCGGACATGAATGCCAAAGAGAAGATCGCATTGATGTTTGATCTATATAAGCGGGTCATAGACGGGGTCAGGACGATGGGCTTTCCGATCAGTCTTCATTTCGAGGCGCCCTATGGATTCAGCAAACCAGCCTTTGAGATGTTTGCGAAAATGCTGGATTACTGGTCGCCGGAGAATGGAAACAAATAAGAACTACCAGGATGTTGTCATCTGTTGGTTTGTCTGGGCGATAATTGTCGACTTGACACCGTGTTTCCCGTCGCCTCCAATTTTATGGCGGTATATTTCAAAAGATTCTCCATGAAACGCTGGATTTTCGACTGCAGCCCCGGTATCTTTACGAGTATTATCCGGTTGAATTAGAGGTCGGGCGGGTTCCATTATGGTGTACTGGAAAGATTATTTCACTCCGAAGTCCATTGAGGAATCTGTGAAAATCCTTACCCGATATAAAGGCACGGCCCGTATGATCGGCGGCGGAACCGATCTTCTTCTTGAAATCCAGCAAGGGCACCGGCCCAAGGTTGACGCCCTTGTTGATCCCACGCATATAACCGGACTGGACGGCATATCCGAAGAGGATGGATATCTGGTAGTCGGCGCCGGTGTTACTCATACCGTGATAGTAAATGATCCACGCATGGAGCAGCATGCAACGTGCCTTGTGGAAAGCTGTGGTGTCATCGGCGGGCCGCAGGTCCGGAATGTGGCTACTTTAGCCGGAAATATCGCCCATGCGCTGCCCGCTGGGGATGGTACAATAGGTGCTCTGGCCATGGGGGCCGAACTTCAGGTTGCCTCTTCTGAAGGGGTTGAATGGGTGAACATGGAGACGACATTTGCAGGCCCCGGGGAAAGCACCATTGATCCCACACGCATGATGATAGCCCGCATACGTTTCAAGCCCACCGGCGACAATGAAGGCTCGTCGTTCCGCCGCGTAATGAGGCCTCAGGGAGTAGCACTTCCCATGATTGCCATGGCCGCAAGGCTGTCGCTGGACGGCGAAAAGATTGCCGCCTCGAGGATAGCCATTGGCCCGGCGGGCAAGGTTCCTTTTCTGGCGGTCAGGGCCATGGAGTTTCTTAAAGGGAGAGACGCCTGCGACAATGTATTCCGCAAGGCGGCGGATATGGCACTTTCCGAGGTCAATCTTCGTTCAAGCAGGCACCGGGCAACAATGGAATACCGTGAAGAAATGATTCGCATACAGCTGCCGATCACCCTGAAAAAGGCTTTCGATCGAGCCCTCGGCGGGAAAGCCGTTCCCGAAGGGGTGGGAGCATAATTCCTGGATTTCGTGTGTTGAATGCCTGCAAACAGGCTGACCGGTTTTCCAGCCCGTAATTGAACAAGTGCAAATGGGAGGACGCTAGCCATATGAGCCATCTTAGATTAACCGTAAACGGTGAGCCT
Source organism: Kiritimatiellia bacterium (assembly GCA_007130845.1). Classification (GTDB taxonomy): domain Bacteria; phylum Verrucomicrobiota; class Kiritimatiellia; order SLAD01; family SLAD01; genus SLRP01. The sequence continues at coordinate 8,723 of SLRP01000133.1, forward strand.
GTTGAGCTGGATGTGCCGGAATCCCGATATCTTGCTGAAGTGCTGCGTCATGATCTGGGTTTGACTGGAACAAAGATAGGGTGCAACGAGGCGGAATGCGGAATATGCACGGTCCTTGTGAACGGGTATCCGGTGGATTCATGTATTTACCCGGCATTCAAGGCACAGGGGGCCACGGTGGAAACAATTGAAGGGCTGAGTAAGGATGGCGAACTTCATCCTCTCCAGCAGGCGTTTCATGAGCATGGCGCCACCCAGTGCGGGTTCTGCACTCCCGGCCTGATAATGACTGGAAAGGCTTTACTGGATGACAAACTCAAGACCGGCGAGACTGTCACTGAAAAGGACATAAAGATTGCCCTCAAGGATACCTATTGTCGGTGCACAGGGTATCAGAGCGTCATTAATGCGATACTCCAAGCCTCAGGGCAGGACGTTAAACCCTATCTTCCAAAAACGAGGGATCCGTACGTGTCAGTGGGCCGTGCGGCACCCAGCCCGGATTCCATCAAGAAGTTGACCGGGAGCGCGATGTATACCGATGACTTCGTTTTCCCGGGCATGTTATATGCCCGAACCAAACGCGCGAATATCGCTCATGCCCGCATAAAATCCATAGACACTGAAAAGGCCGGGTCTCTTCCCGGAGTATATGCTGTATTGACCCACCGTGATGTTCCAGGGCGCAAGACCCACGGCCTGGTAACCATGGACTGGCCGGTTCTTTGCAGCGACAAGGTGCGTTATGCGGGCGACGCTGTTGCCGTTGTAGCAGCGGAAGACGCGGATACAGCCGCCGCGGCACTGGAGATGATAGATGTTGAATACGAGGAATTGCCGGTTGTGAGTGATCCGATTGAGGCTGCTGGGCCGGATGCGCCGATAGTTCATGAAGAGAGACCGGACGGAAATCTGCTTAAGCATATCAAGGTGCGCAAGGGTAGTGTTGAGGACGGGTTTGCAGGATCGGATGTGGTTGTAGAGCGCACTTACCGCACGCCAATGACCGAACAGATGTTTCTGGAGCCGGAATGTTCCATAGGGGTTCCTAAGGGTTATAATCCCATGGAGTTCGGGGGGAAAGTGGATCCGGAGTCTGATCGAGGCGTCATGCATGTGCACCGGAAGACAACTATTTACTGCGGCACACAGATACCGTATCTGGATCGTGACCAGACGGCGGCATCACTCGGAGTAAAGGAAGAGGATATCCGTATTGTGGCCACGCTTATGGGGGGCGGATTCGGCGGAAAGGAAGATGTGGCTGCGCAGATCCATGTAGCTCTTTTGGCTGAACGGACGGGGCGCCCGGTCAAGATGCTTTATACCCGCGCGGAAAGCATGCTTTTCCATCCAAAGCGGCATGCGACGATCATCAGAATAAAGACCGGGGCGAAAAAGAACGGGCAATTGACGGCTGTAGAAGCAGAGCTTTATGGAGATGGAGGCGCTTATGCCAGCCTAAGCGAGAAAGTCATGACGCGCGCGACAACGCATGCATCGGGGCCCTATGATGTTCCGAACGTCAGGGTGGATTGTTACGCCATGTACACAAACAACACGCCCTGCGGGGCATTCAGGGGTTTTGGCGTGACTCAAAGCTGTTTTGCCGTGGAAAGCAACATGGATATTGTCGCCGGGGAACTCGGCATGGATCCTGTTGAGTTACGCCGCATTAACGCGCTTGATGTCGGAGGGGTCACGTGCACGGGGCAGGTATTGCGTGAAAGCGCCGGCTTGAAGGAGTGCATCGATCTGCTTGAGAAGGAGATGCGGGCGCATCATGAAGATATCGGCGAAGCATTCAGGTGGTCGTGGAAGGATGGAGGGAGCCGGTACGCATGGGGTGTTGCCGTAGGATATAAGAACACGGGACTTGGCGGAGGCGCCCCGGACAAGGCGGGCGCCGAAGTTGAGATCTGGAATGATTCTCATCTGGGAACACTTGCCGAGGTGCGGACATCATCCGCAGAAATGGGTCAGGGATTGCCGGCCGTATTGGCGGCATGTGTATCAGAGGAGCTTGGCATCCCATGCGCCAATGTGCGGGTTCTTCTAGGAGACACAGATTACTGTCCGGACGGAGGGCCTACCACGGCAAGCCGTCAAACATATGTCAGCGGAAACGCGGCGCGTATCGCTGCCGGACAGATCCGCGTCATATTAGCAGGTATTGTTGCTGAAAAGCTGGGTTGTTCCCCCGGGGACCTTGAGTTGCGGGACGGCAACTTCCATGCAGGCGGGGTATCCGCTTCCATTGCAGAGGCGGTTGAATGGGCGAAAAGCCGGGGCCGGCCGACGAAGATGATGTACGAGTACTGGGCTCCCAAGACACAGCCTCTGGGCACAGGAGGCGACATGCATGTCGCATTCGGTTTCGGAGGCCAGGCGGTGCTGGTGGAAGTGGTCGAAGATACCGGTGAGGTGGGCGTGCTCAAGGTAATAGGCGCGCATGATGTTGGACGGGCAATAAACCCGCTTACACTGGAAGGCCAGATTGACGGCGGCATTGTCATGTGTCTTGGGAACACTCTTACAGAGCATTATGTGGTTGAAGACGGCAAGCCTTGGTCTACCGTGATGGCGCGTTACAAAATGCCCAGTATCAAACACACGCCAAAAATCATTTCCCATATAGTGGAGCATGAAACGCGTGACGGTCCTTATGGCGCCAAGGGGATCGGCGAGCTGTCCAGCATCCCGACCAGTCCGGCAATAACAAACGCCATAAGGAATGCCGTAGGGGTTCGTTGGATGTCTCTTCCTGTTGATCAGGACGCCCTGCTGCGGGCCATGAAGGCTGGAGACAGTGAAGCCGGTATCGGATGGGGCGACAATGCCGCGGTTCCGGAGCTTCCCAAACGGCCTCCGTCTTATTCCGTGCCGGCCTGAACGTGCAGGCGTCATATTCCTGAAACATGGTTTGAATTGGTCGCGGTTAATCCGGCACTTAATGGTCGGGGGAAATGATATTTCATTGCAGTCGGGCCGATGTGAGTCGCATGAATTGCCCGTGAAAAAAAACCTTGCCGCCCGCAGGTTTCATGCTGCTTTGACAAATTCATGACCTGCATGCTAGATTTTGACACCGGTTTTTATTTGAGCCATGAACGGATATACACAGAGCAGGGTGCTTGTGCTTAATCGGTTGTGGCAGGCTGTTAACATATGCAGCGCCG
>SLRP01000106.1 GCA_007130845.1 Kiritimatiellia bacterium
GATGTTACTGCGTATCCATACGGCAACCGCGCAGCCAGAACTCCGTGTTCAATGGCTTTGAGCAAATGGGATCCGGATCAAAAAAGATCATTATTGAAAGCCGCCGGAGAAGAGAGAATTCGTCGAAAGGCAGAGAGTATGTCCAACATTATCCGTATAAAGGGCAGGGATCAGGCGCTGTATGAGGGAATCATGACTGTCCTCGGCTATAAAAACAACAAGCGGCAATTCCGAAATCTTGCGGAAACCCTTGATTTGGCCACATTGAGGCAGAGATCTGATTATGACCCGGTGAAGGTGTATGCATTGATGCTTGGCTGCGCCGGACTGATCCCTTATGAAACCGGGAAGTCATGGGATATTCAAACACAACGGTTTGTTAGGCGTCTCCGGGATATCTGGTGGAGATTCCGGGATTTGTGGACGGAAAGTACCATAGCCGGGGGAGCGTGGCGTTTCGATGGTATCAGGCCCATGAATCATCCGGCCAGACGGTTGATGGCGGCCGCGGTCTTGTTTACACAGCCTGAGGATATGTCGGGATTTATTCTCCGGAATGCCCGGGAAAACCCGGACAATTGGATGGCAATAGTGCTTAAACGCATTGAAGATCTTTACTGTCCCTACTGGTCATACAGGTCGGGATGGAATTTAAATCGTCATGCAAAACGCAATGCCCTGATAGGACCGAATCGGGCCGCTGCTGTCATGGTAAACGTCATACTCCCTTTTCTATCAGCCACATATCTTGCGCCCGGGGATATCAGCAGGGCAATTGAACAACTACCTCTTGAACCGGGAAACTCCATAATTCGCCGCACCGCCGTCCATCTCTTCGGGTCGGACCATCCTGATTCACTTTATAACGACACACTGCGAAGGCAGGGTTTGATACAGATATTTCAGGATTTCTGTCTCAATGACCGGACACAATGTAAATCATGTCCATTGCCGAAGGTATTGTCTGGATATGGCTGAAATCGAATTATTCAACCCTATCTGTTTAGAAATTCCCGATTTTTCCTGCGTTCTGGTGAACACGCGCCCGACAAATCTGTCGGATATTGAAAATGCACTGATTGAAATAACCAAAGGAGAAAGGATTCGGCATGATGAAGAATACCAGTTCAGATTCCGCCATGAAGCAGACCTCAAGTGTGTACGCTCGCTTCCTAGCCTTTACTGTTGCCTTGGGAATTGCCGGGGGTTTATTGGCCGCTTGCGCGACACACGGCCCGGAGCACGAGACACCCCGACAACAACCGATGTACGATCCACTTCAACAGCATCAACAGCAGCAACACCCACAACAACCTCAACATCCGCGGTACTGAACGGAATCAAACAATAACGAGCATATACAGGAAGGCCTGCAATACGGCCGGATTTCAGATCAACTAATCCGGCCGTCTTCATTCCTGTCCCGACAACGGGATACCCCAACCGCTGCTTACTTCAAGGCCCGGCCGGGATGTCATCCCCCATGGGCTCCGGCCTGGTTTCAAACCTGTCGCAGGTATCGGTAGCGGCAACCTCTTCCTTGTGTACTGAGCACCATTGTGTGAAAGGATTGACAATATAATTGTTGCAATACCTGCATATCTTCCGGTTTTCGCCCTCTTCGAATATCTCAATTTTTCCGGGAAGATCTCCCTTGTCGAATACATCAACTGTATTTGAGTATTTATAAGGGATCTGTTCCTCGCTTTCATAGATGTGACCACAACCTGCGCAGGCAAGAATTTCGCCCGTTTTCTTAAGCCCCTCATACATGGGCTTCCGCAACAGCAAGGATTCCTTTCCGCAGGACCTGCAAATTATTTCGATGCTTTTCCTTTCATTCATGACAATGTTCAGGATTTTGTACGCGCGTTGCGCAGTCGCCGCCGTGCGGCGAATTCCGGAGCTTCCTTCATACACAAACCCAGGATCCTGAAGGATTCCTTGAGAGAGCGCATGCCCTGCCCCTTTAGTTCCAGCGGAGAGTCACCGACATCCGGCCATCCCGGAGTATGCAAATCATCCTTAGGCAGAGCCAGATCATCCCAATGATGAAAAAGGCGCCCCCAGTCACTGTGAAGAATTTCACGTATCTCTTTCTGATGAGTCGGATACCAGAACGTATCATGGTACAGTACACTCGCAAGATAGGCCCATGGTGCGAGCACGGTTTTAAGAGACCACTCGACCGGTTTCTTCATCCAGCCCCAATATATCAAGTGCTGCATCCGGCTTGCAAAAGTCATATTCTTGAACGGGCCGACAAAATTCCAGTTTTCACCGGCAGCTTCTACATCTCCCACTATCTCAATATCCACAGGATCGCCCACCCCTAATCCGGCTTCATGAGCCAGCCGGATGAACTTGACATCCCGCAACGGATCAAAGCCCATTAACTTTGCAGCCGTGGCATCTATGGCAACCTGATCAGAAGATGCCAGCAGTACATTCTTGACGTGAGGGATCATGCACCTCGGACCCGGACCGTCCCCGGCAAAGGTGCCGTCCATTACGGCAAAGACACCCCTGTGTATCTTCTTCTGAATCATCAAAAGGTCCACTAGGGTTTCATGAATTACCGGATGGGTCCAATGCCGCTTTTCGTTCAAAAGCCCACCAAATGCGTTTTTCATGGCTCCGGTCATCGTCGTGAATACATGTGTTTTTACAGTAGGAAGATGAATTATATTTTCGCCGATGAAACGCCTAGGGATCATAAAGCCTTTCGGGTAGACTTCGTTGAGGCACAGAAACTTATCAGCCAGATCCCCTACGGCATCCCGTATATGCATCCACTCCTCACCCTCATAAAGGTGGATATTCCTCAGGCAGTGCGAGTCCACTACTGGAACCTGCTTGTTTTCACGCTCACCCAGCCGCGCATCGATAACCACCGTCCGGTTGTGACACCCGTGCATGAGGTCGGACTGGTATCCGTCACGTTTCATGGCCCTGATAACGCCGTCGAGTTGCCACGGCGTGGTGGAACTTCCGGGGTAGAAGAAATGCCAACTGATGTTAATTTTCAGCGCCGTATCTACATTCTTGTCGACAACTTCCTGGTATCCCGCCAGGTTCATTAATCTATGGTAATCGTCCAAAACCGTGGCTGGAGAGGTCTTGACAATGGCAACCTTGGATTTCCTGCTCATATAATTCCCCTGTATCAGATGTCTTTCATTTCTATACACTTAATAAAATCAACCTTCAAGCAATGCATCACCCTTCTTTCACAGGTTGGTATCTTAAGCGCATCCCATACTCCTAATTCATTCATTTTAATGATTTCATCGAGGGGTATTGAGTTATTCCGTTCATCGGTTATGCTTTGTACTGTTCAAGCAGTGCATGTCCAAAGGGGGGAATGAATGGTTGTTGACCGTTTCAATAGAGAAATTAATTATCTGAGAATTTCACTTACGGATTTGTGCAACCTCCGTTGTGTGTACTGCATGCCCGAGGATATGACCTTTCATCCAGGCGAAGAGATCCTGCAGGATGACGAGATCCAGCGTCTTGTAAGTGTATTTGCCCGCATGGGTTTCGGCAAATTCCGATTGACGGGCGGAGAACCCACCCTTCGCGAAAACATCGTCGAAATTGTGCGGCGTATGGCGGAAACTCCCGGCGTCAGGGAGCTTGCCATGACGACCAACGGTGTGACTCTCAAACACCTCGCCCGCCCTTTGTTCGAAGCCGGGCTGCAACGAATCAATATCAGCATAGACACCCTTGACCCGGAAAAATACAGGCGCATTACGCGCTGGGGCAATCTGGATGATGTCTTGTCGGGAATAAGGGCGGCGGAACAGTCAGGCATGGGTGTAAAACTAAACTCAGTGGTAGTTCGCGGGCACAATGACCGGAAAGACGCAGTGGATCTGGCCCGTCTCACCCTGGATAATCCCTGGCAGGTTCGTTATATCGAAGTCATGCCCATGGGGCGAGTTACTGATTTTCAGAAAGCTGGAATTGTCCCGGAGCAGGAGCTTCGTGACACCATATCATCCAAACTGGGCCCTATGGAATTGCTGAACGGCGGACGCCTGGACGGTGAAGCCCGCGTTTTCCGCCTGAAAGGCGCCATGGGAACTTTGGGCTTCATAAGCGCGGTAACAAAACCATTCTGTGCAGGATGCAATCGCGCCCGGTTAACAGCCGATGGACGGCTGCTGCTGTGCCTCTTGAGAGATAATGAACTCAACCTAATGCCATATCTGCGTAACGGCGCAACCGAGGATGACCTCGCAGAGCAGATAGAAGAAGCGATATGGTTCAAGCCATGGGGGCACGGACTTTCCGAGAACATTCATCCGAGCAGGGCAATGTCGGAAATAGGCGGATAATGCCACTTACAATAGATGACCCATGTCCGTAACTAATCGATCAACAGCGCCGCAAACCATGATTCGCGTGGAGGAGGCCGACTCTCTCATTCGATCTCAACTTCCTTCGTTTCCAGTAAGTGCCGTGCCTCTTGAAGAGGCGCACGGCCGGATCCTGAAGGAGGACATTTTCACGGACCGTGATCTTCCTCCTTATGACCGGGTCACCATGGATGGTATTGCCATTGATCACACTGCCATACGTAACGGGCAAGGGGAATTTCGTATTGAATGCGTTATATCTGCGGGTGATGAACCTCCCGAGCTTTCAGACACCGTCTCCGCCTGCATACAAGTCATGACCGGCGCAAAGTTACCCGGCAATTGTGATTCCGTCATCCCTGTCGAAAACCTCTCCATTGAAAATAACATCGCCCGCCTGAAACCCGAAATAGAGGTCAAGCCCCGTCAGCATATTCACCCCAAGGGCTCCGACAGGATGATCGGAGACAGTGTACTTCAGGCAGGGCTGACCCTGAACTCCATCCATATATGCATCGCGGCTGCAGTGGGACGATCCAGACTGAATGTCGCCGACCGACCCAGGTTTGCCGTTTTAACTACAGGTAACGAAATCGTACCGGTGGATTCGGACGTTGGGCCTTTTCAAATCAGGTCCTCCAACGATCATGGGATACGTGCCGCGTTGATCCGCACCGGATATCCCGCCCCCGGGTGTGTCCATGTACAGGATGACGCCGGCAGCACGAAAGAGACTTTGAAAGAGCTTCTTGACACGTTCAGCGGCATCATCATTACCGGCGGCGTGTCCATGGGTGAACACGATCATATACCGGATGCGTTGGAGTCACTGAATGTGAGCCGGGTATTTCACAAGATTCGCCAACGCCCCGGGAAACCATTGTGGTTCGGAATCTCCGGAAACGGCAAACCGGTATTCGCGCTTCCGGGTAATCCGGTATCAACTATGGTCTGCCTGCACAGGTTCGTGATTCCACATATGGAGGAAGCCATCGGGGCTCAGCCAAAACCAATGACCTATGCCGTGATGGAGGAAGAAGTTGTATTTACAGCCAACCTTACCTATCATGTGCCCGTGAAAACAAAGTCCCGGCCTGATGGGAGGTTAAGCGCCTGGCCCGTCATCACAAATACATCAGGAGATTTCTCATCCCTTCAGGGAAGCGACGGCTTTGTCGAGTTGCCCCGAACCGGAAAATCCGCCCCTAAAGGAACAACCGCTGCATACTTCAGGTGGATATGATGAAGCTGAGCCATATTGACGAACATAATCACCCAAGGATGGTAAACGTCGGTGAAAAGAAAGTTGCAAAGCGCACAGCACATGCTCGTGCCGTAGTCCGCCTTCCCGTCGGCGCCTTCAATCAAATTGAGAAAGAGGCATTGAGCACAGCCAAAGGGTCAATTACCCAGACAGCCATACTTGCGGGTATAATGGGATCGAAGAAAACGAACGAGTTGATTCCCCTTTGTCACAATATAAGCCTGGATTCATGCGATGTGGAGGTGACGACCAACAGGGATTCGGAGATAGTCATCGAGTGCCGCGTGGAGGCCAGACACACAACAGGTGTCGAAATGGAGGCCCTGACTGCGGTGTCAATCGCCGCCTTGACAGTGTATGACATGTGTAAAGCCCTGTCACATGAGATTGAAATCAAGGAAATCAGACTCTTGGAGAAAACCGGGGGTAAGAGCGGCTACCGCCATGAAATATCCTGAACGGGATTCGATCAATTCCATGTTTCTGTACAACCCCCTGGAGCTCACAATAAACGGCCCTCCAGGTTCCGGTAAAACCACGCTCATTAAGAAGTTGATCAATCGCCTGTCCGTAAAATATCGATTGGGCTACGTCAAACATGCCAAACATGCTATTGACACCGACCGCGAAGGGAAGGATACGTGGATTGCGCGTGAGGCCGGCGCGGAGCGCATATTTTTCAAAGGTCCGCTCAATTCTGCAGATGAGGAACCCCCCCGCGGCAAATCAGGGATCCAGGACGACTGGGCTCTCATGGGAACTGATGATTCTATTCCGGATGCGACCAGGGCTGCGATGATTGAAAAGGACGCGGTTCTGATTGAATCCTTCGAGTTTCTAAACACTCCGCGAATCGTTGTCTTGGACAAAGATGAGAAGATGCTGTGCAAAGTTCTGGATGGAAGCTGTGCAAGGGTTGCCGCATGTGTCGGGCAGGACGCTGATGTTCCGCAACTTCAGGGCATTGTTCCATATTTTAACAGGGATGACATAGGGGGAATAGTTTATGCCATCGAAGGTCATTGGCTTCGCACTGCAGGAACACGCCCTTTCCACGGGCTCGTTCTTGCCGGGGGATCCAGTTCAAGAATGGGTACGGATAAGGCGGCGCTTCCCATTGACAACCAGGCCCTTTGCGACCGCACAGCTGATTTGTTAAGCGGGTATTGCGACACATGCTATGTTTCATGCCGCCATGACCAGGCCAATTCAAAACCCAGATCGTCGCACCCTTGCATTCCGGATAGGCTGCTTAATTTCGGCCCCATGGGAGGAATCATAACGGCGCTACTGTCACACCCTGAAGCAAGCTGGATGGTGACCGCCTGTGATATGCCCGGCCTCGAGTCCGACATCCTGGCCCCCCTGATCAGCCGCCGGAATCCATTCAAGGCCGCAACCGCATATTGCTCATCCTTATCCGCATCGCCTGAACCCCTGTGCACCATTTATGAACCGAAAAGCGTTTTCTTTCTGATACCATGGATCGCCCGCGGGGATTACAGTCTGAAGAATGCGCTCGACAACATGGATATAGAACGTTTCTTGCTTAAGGACAGCCGGGACCTGAAGAGCATCAATACACCTTCCGAATACCGAAAATTCCGCAACAGGCAATAACAGCGGCAAACAAGAGGATAAAACATTCGGATAACAGGTTTGCGGTTATTGATTCGGGGTAGGCGGCGGCCTACGCACCAATATGAACGACCTCTGGGGAATCATTCCAGCCCCTACCCTGTCCGTAGCGCAGAAGAAAATGAGAACAGAAACTCTTGAATTCAGCGACCTTCAACTGCCGTTCCCGCCTGGAGGGATCCTCATTAAAAATGCGGTCGGCAATCTCTTCACAACCCTGCAGCCCGAGAATGCCCCTGCCTTTTGTTTCATTCCATACAGCCGCAAACTGTCCAAGAAAGCTTCTAAGTGTTGTGTAGAACAACAGTTCGTAACGCACATCTGTGTCATGCAGTTTCTTAAGATCCAGAATCCAGATGTATGAATCTTCGGCGTTTATCCATTTCACATACTTTATTACAGAGTTTGCCGCAGCGTACAACAGGACGGCAGGCAATTCCTCATGTCTGCACAACTCCAGGGCTGTATCGCGAAATGAAGCAGCGGAAGCACTTCTGTCCATCCATACGGCAGCCGATCGTTGATCACCTGCGCGCCAGAGGGCACGGCATAACAATCCGGAAACGGCCTCTGAATCGAACATGGGCCCGCCCAGTTCATTAAAGCAGTATGAAGCAACTCCCCTGGCTAATTCCTCCAGCCCCTCGTAATCAAAACGTGTGCGGCCGCAAACACGCTCGACATCGCTTGCCAGGTGTCTGGCGAGCAGAACTTCAGGGGGACGGTATTCCAAATTAGGGTTGCAGATCATTCGCGTCCAATAAGGCTTTCAACTTCACTGAGAAACTGGTTTATGTCCTTGAAGCGGCGATAAACAGAGGCAAAACGTATATAGGCCACTTCATCAAGCTTTTCCAATGCATCCATGACCTTCTTCCCTACAACGGCGCTGGGCACCTCACGTTCATATTCAGATTCCAGCTCGCTGAATATCATTGCAACCATGTTATCGATCTGGGCAGTACTTATAGGCCTCTTCTCACACGCGCGGATGATTCCATTAAGGAGCTTGTTCCGGTCCATATCCTCATGGCGCCCATCACGCTTGACAATTCTCAAGTGGGCCTTGACCACCTCCTCATACGTTGTAAAGCGATGATTACAACGCAGACAAGCCCGGCGACGCCTGATTACCTCCCCGGCCCGTGCCGACCGGGTATCTATGACCTTGTCTTCAGTATGTCCACATTTTGGACAGCGCATGGCAATCTCCAGTATTCCACGCTAACCTGTAGCGTACCTGGAATTGCTAGCATACAATATATAGGGGGTCAAGGAATAGAGGGATAAAAAAACTGGAATGGCAGCTCAAGATGGATTAGCCTCATCTCTGAACTGCCATTCCTGGTTCACAGATCTTCCCGGCATTCATGCCGGGAAGGTCGTTATTTCTTCTTAGCAGCCTTCTTCTTGGCTGTTTTCTTCTTGGCCGTCTTCTTCTTGGCGGCCTTCTTCACCGTCTTCTTCTTGGCGGCCTTCTTGACCTTCTTCTTCGCTGCCTTCTTCTTTGTTGCCATGCTCACTCACCCCCTTTTTCCTCGCCTTCGGCGAGTTGATCAGGATCAACCGAATCGCTTAATGCCATTTCCCTGAATGCTCTTCGATCCATCCTGCATGCCTTACGGGGAACATCCCCGTAGACAAACTGACAATTAATCAGCAACTAAACCATACCCCAAGGTGTCATGATTAAATTTATCAAAGCTGCCCGCTCAAAATATTCATATCGCGGAACGGACGCTTATCGACTGTTGCTCCAAAGAACGATCAACTTGTACTTTGATTAATATAGAAAAGGCCCGTCACCCCCGTCAAAAAAAATATGCATGTTTTGGTGTGTTTTCACTATTGCCTATAATTATAGGCAAGCGTTTATTTATGCCATCAAGATGGAGTTGGAAAAGATACAAGGCCTGCATGCTCCGTAGATTCAAATGAAAAACATATCCATTGCCCGTATGCGGCGAACCCTGCTTCGTTCCGCCGACAGAATGGATTTAAGCGTTGCTGTCGAATCATCGATGCTGTCATTAACAATGACATATTGATAGTCGCGCCAGTGTTTCAATTCCTCCTTGGCGCCGGCCAGCCGTTTATTGATAACACCTTCATCATCCTTGCCCCTTCCCATGAGACGCGTCTTGAGCGTGTCCATGGAGGGAGGAACAATGAAAACATCCGCATAGGCTGAACGTACAGGATCGTCATGAGTGACATTTTCTGCATACCTCCGTATCTGAGAGGCGCCCTGAACATCGACGTCCATCAACAGGTCCAAGCCTGCTTTAAATGCTTCATATACGGAGCTCTTAAGGGTTCCGTAACGGAAACCGTGAACAACGGCATGCTCGATGAACTCTTCAGCAGACAAACGCTCGTCGAATTGGTCGTTGGACAGGAAATGATAATTTTTTCCATCCACTTCCCCCTCACGCTGCGGGCGCGTAGTGCAGGACACTGAAAAAGCAATCCCTTCAGATTCCGACATAAGGCGGTCGCACAGAGTGGTCTTGCCGGCCCCGGAAGGAGCCGACACAACTAGAAGCAACGGATTGCGTTTCGGAATGCTCATTCTACGTTCTGAATCTGTTCACGTATCCGTTCCAGTTCGGCCTTGAATACAATCACTGTTTTCAAAATCTCGGAATCGTTGGCTTTTGAGCCTATGGTGTTGATTTCACGGAAAATTTCCTGGGCCAGGAAATCCATTGACCTGCCGGTCGCATCCTTGGATCTGGCCATTTTGCCTGCTTGTTTAAGATGGCTATCCAGTCGAACCAATTCCTCCGTTATATCGGAACGATCCGCGAAATAAACAATCTCGCGATGGAATCGGTCATCATTATTATCGGCATCCACCCCCGCCATGCTCAATCGTTTCTGCAATGCGGCTCTATAGCGCTTTATCACCCTGGGCGTCTCCTTGCGTATCTGACTGACATGCCTTCCTAAAAGATCCAGCCTGTGTTCAATGTCCTTCTGCAGCTCAAGCCCCTCTCTTGAACGCATGCGCATCATGCCCTTCAGAGCCTTGGACAGGGCAATACCTGCTGTATCCCAGATGGCCTCGATGTCCTCATCAGGACGAGCGCAACGGACAACTTCCGGAAGCGAAAGCAGGGTGTCAACTCCCATGGTGTCCTCAAGACCCAGTTTCTTAGCCACCTTTCTCAATGATTTTACATACTCCTCGGCCAGCGTATAATCCACCCTGATTGCATGTCGCCGTTTTGCCCCGGTCCACCGAACCGATATATCAACTGTAATTCGTCCCCGGGTTATGAATTTGTGGATTTTCTCCAATATGCGGGGTTCCAGGGAGACCAAGGACCTGGGAAGGTTCATCTGCAGGTCCAGTTGTTTCCGGTTGACGGATGTTAACTCCACATCCACCGTAATTCCGTGGCGGGTGGCTGAACCGTGCCCGTATCCAGTCATGCTTTTCAGACTCATTTATTTGACTTCCCCTGTGAGGAATTACTTTTTTTCCAGTCGGCAACCTCCTGAACATCCTTGTCACCCCGTCCCGACATATTGATGATAACCACATCCTTGCTGGACCACTGTTTTGCTTTCTTTACTGCATATGCAACCGCGTGGGACGGCTCCAAGGCAGGCAGTATTCCCTCCCATTTCCCCATCAAATCAAAAGCGCGTACGGCATCCCGATCCGTAACGTGGGTGTAATCTACACGCTTCATATCCCTCAACAGACTGTGCTCAGGTCCAACCGCCGCATAATCCAGCCCCGCGCTTATGGAGTGTGTAGATGCTATCTGCCCGTGACCATTCTGCAGAACATATGTTCTGGTTCCCTGCAGGACCCCCACTCGTCCCGATGAAAAACGGGATGCATGCTGCCCGGAACGTATGCCCAGCCCCCCCGCCTCGACACCTGTCATACGCACTCCCTTATCCTTAAGGAACGGATAAAACAGGCCGATGGCGTTGCTTCCGCCTCCGACGCAAGCCACAAGGTGTGACGGAAGGCGTCCGGTCATTCTGAGGCATTGACTTCTGGCCTCCCTGCCTATGACACTCTGAAAATCCCTGACCATTACAGGATAAGGATGAGCCCCCAGAGCGGATCCCAGGACATAGTGTGTGTCTCTAACATGGGTAACCCAGTCCCTCATCGCCTCGCTTATGGCCTCCTTGAGAGTCTGCTGACCTGCGGTGACGGACACGACTTGCGCGCCAAGGCTCTCCATGCGGAAAACATTCAGGGCCTGGCGATCCATGTCAACCTTGCCCATATAGATCACGCATTCCAATCCGAACATGGCTGCAACGGTTGCGGTTGCCACACCGTGCTGGCCCGCCCCGGTTTCGGCGATCACTCGCTTCTTGCCCATCCGTCTGGCCATTAGCACCTGCGCAAGGGAGTTGTTGATCTTATGCGCTCCGGTATGACAGAGATCCTCGCGCTTAAGGTAGATACGTGCTGTACCGAGTTTCTCGGACATCCTTTCGGCATGATACAACGGCGTGGGTCTTCCTACGTAGTGGCGAAGATAGTATTTCAATTCATCACGGAACACCGGATCCTTCCTGAACCCGGCATATTGACGCGCCAGCTCCTCCAACGGGGCCA
>SLRP01000178.1 GCA_007130845.1 Kiritimatiellia bacterium
ATTTACGGGAAACGGATTTCATCAGCGCGAGCGGTTTGGCGGCCGCATTCCATTCCGCTGGACTTCGGAAAGATCGGCCATCCATGTTTTTGATCCCGGAACCGAGGTTGAAATGAATGTTCGTCTTATTTATTCACCCTTGCGCATGGATGGGGCGCCGGAGACAGATATGCGTGTATTCATGAATGGGGAACCGTTAAACGGTGAGATTGTCGGTGAAAGCGTGAAACCGCCGTTCATGATTTGGAAAGCACGGCTGGAAAGGGGTTTGAACCTGGGTTTGAACCTCCTTGAAATTAAAAGCAATACATGGTCGCCCGGAGACCTGACTGATAGCCGGGATCACCGTAATCTGGGCGTCATGCTTCACAGGGTGGAGATTGGCCCGGATTCAGTCATTCGATAATGCCGCGGCTTTAATGCGTTTCTTGTTTTTCCGGACGCATTGACACGGTGCATGAAAATGCCGTATGAGAATTACCGGAATTCTCGTTTAAACATAAGGCGGTTCTATTGATTAGTGGCGATTATAATAAGAAATTTGTGGCTGTTATTGTTCCGGTCTACAACGAAGCTGGACAAATCGGCGAAGTGCTCGATCGTATACTGGCTATTAGAGGAGAAAACCTCTGGGAGGTCATTGTTGTTGACGACGGGTCGACCGACGGGACCGCGGAGGTGCTCTCCAAATACGCCGGAAGAATACGAGTTGCAACGCATCACTCGAATTTCGGCTACGGTGCCGCCCTCAAGACGGGGATCCATCATACCCGGGCAGAGAATGTTATTTTTATTGATGCTGACGGGCAGCATGATCCGGAATACATACCTGAAATAGTCGAGCAACTGAGAAAACACGAATTCGTGATAGGGATGCGTCGGCGCCAGGAAGGTGTTCCCGCCATACGGCTTCCCGGCAAACTGGTGCTTAGGCTGGTGGTCAGTTTCCTTGTAGGCAAGCGGATCCATGACGTTAACTATGGTTTCAGAGGCGGGCGACGTAAACTATATCTTCGAATGCTTGACCTTCTGCCGGACGGTTTCTCGTTTTCAACCACGTCCCTTGTTTACGCCCTGAAGAGCCGTTTTGCCATTACGTATCTTGAAATTCCCTCGAATACCAGAAAGGGTGTCAGTACCGTGAAGATGTTCCGTGACGGGTTCGGCACCCTGCTTCTTGCGCTTCGACTTATCATGCTGTTTGACCCTTTGCGCGCATTTTCTCTGCCGGCCATGGCATTTGTTGGACTGGGAATCCTCTATCAGTTGTATATTTTTATAACAATCCGAATCACCATTGTGGGCGGTTCAATCCTGTTGATCCTTGCGGGCGTGATACTTTTCCATTTCGGGCTGTTGGCGGATCAGATTGCGTCGCTCCGAAAGGAATTCAGCGCGCAGACCGGAATGCTTGAAGACAGGATTGATGAGAACAATGAAGACAAATGATAAGCCGGTACGCGTATTGGTGTAAGGATTGAATGTGACTGGTGAAGATTATACTCCATCCGGAAGAATGAAACGGC
This sequence comes from Kiritimatiellia bacterium, assembly GCA_007130845.1. Classification (GTDB taxonomy): domain Bacteria; phylum Verrucomicrobiota; class Kiritimatiellia; order SLAD01; family SLAD01; genus SLRP01. The sequence goes on from SLRP01000178.1 coordinate 1,527, forward strand.
TTCTGGTTATCTGCCATGGTTTTCCGCCATACTATGGGGGTGCTGAACATGTCGCGTATTACCTGGCCCGAGCGGCAGTTAAAACCGGACGTTACAGGGTTTCTGTTCTGACTTCCGATATTGGCGGAAGATTGCAAGCCAAGGAGAAGATGGAGGGGATGTCTGTGATCAGGGCCCCCTCCCACAAGAAGGAATGGGATCACCACACTGTTCCGGAGCTGGTGTCTTTCCTGCGCTCGGCCCGGGCTGGATTGGACAGGGTGGTCGGTGAATGCGAGCCAGATCACGTTATGGCTCATTTCACCCTGCCGGCAGGCGCCCTGGCCCGCACCATACACGGTCGGTGGGGTATTCCCTACAGTGTCGTGCTTCACGGATCGGATGTGCCGGGATATCAGCCGGGACGTTTCGGCGCCTTGTACGGCATTACGCGCCCCTGGATCCGCTCCATATGGAGGAAATCCAGCAGGGTTGTCGCTGTGAGCGAGGCGTTGAAGGAGCTTGCCCTTGAGAGTTGGCCGGACGGTGATATCGCAGTAGTTCATAACGGAGTGGATACATCCCGTTTTCAGTCTTTGGATGCAGGACGTGATTCCCGTTCCGATGAATGGAAACGTATGGTTGTGGTGGCACAGCTTATCGAGCGTAAGGGCATACAGCATCTGCTGACTGGGCTGGGGGAAATGGGGGAAACCGGTCTTAAGGGATGGTGTCTCGACGTTTATGGAACAGGTCCGTATCAGTCTGAATTGATGTCCATGGCGGAAAAACTCGGTATATCCAGCCATGTATCATTCAAGGGGCTGGCAGGATATGATCAGATACCGGATATACTGCGCGGCGCGGAGTTGTACGTGTTGCCGTCGTTGCAGGAAGGTCTGCCGCTTTCCCTCCTTGAGGCCATGGCGGCGGGATGTCCGATCGTAGCTACAGGAGTGGGCGGGATTCCAAATGTAATAGATGACGGAAACCACGGTCTTCTGGTCCAGCCGGCCGATCCGCAGGCGCTAAGAGAGGCAATACTCCGGATGATGTCCGATCCGGAAGGCCGGGGCAGAATGGGCGAGGCGGCACGGAAGCGGGTAGAGTTGCTCGACTGGTCACGGGTCTGGCGTGATTACGAATGCGCCGTTTTCGGAGAACAGGATCCAAATCCGCACCGGGTACGGGATTCATCATGAAAGAACATCCTGAATTCAACACGCCCCTGATCTGTCGTTGTAAGTCCTGTATTTGCAGCGAATGGATTAGTGTTTGGGGTGCCCCGTACACCAAATGCCGGAATTCCGAACCGTCTAGTCCTTTTCTTACTCGTGCTCGTACTCGTAATCATAATCGACTGATTCGCCATTGTTGACTATATTTCCACCGATGAAATCACACTTTGATCATGAGAAGCTGGATGTGTATCAGGATGCCACAGGTTTTGTCACCTGGGTTAATGAGTTGCTTGAAGGCATTCCAAAGGGCCTTGCGCTCTACAGTCA
>SLRP01000153.1 GCA_007130845.1 Kiritimatiellia bacterium
CGACAGGGAAATAGAGATTGATATCACCCCCCAATATATCCCTGAAGAGGATCGAGCCATGATAGGGGTGGGATTCAGCTGGATGGCCGTTGATTATGATGTGAAGGTCCATCCTCGTCCTTCGGAGCAGATACATGAGATCGCCTCCATGATTTTCCGTTTTCTGGGAGCTCTTGTAACCCCTGCAACCGCGGGCAAGGCGGCCGAAGCAGTCGGGGGACCGGTATTCATCCTGTCCGCCCTGTGGGAAATGGTACGTAACAGTTTCATGCTGGCTCTCTGGTTTACGTGCCTTCTGAATATCAATCTCGCGGTATTGAATCTGCTTCCCATCCCCGTGCTCGACGGAGGACACATCATGTTTTCCTTGTGGGAAATGATTACCCGCCGCAGGGTGAATCCTCGCGTGATGGCCTTTCTCATGTATGTATTCGTGGCGATTCTGATATTACTGATGGTGTTTCTTTCCTACAGGGATGTCCTCCGGATGGGATTTATCCCGGGTAGGGAATCTGAAGAACAGCCCGTATCCGAAGAGGAAAAAGATAACGGGCCTTCCGGGTCGATTGAGCCGCAGTCACGTTGATATCATATACGGACTTGAGAATGTCTCGTAATTATAGGGGATTTTTATCCAAGGGAAACATTGTCATTCCGCGATGGATGGCAGTACTGATCCTTGTCATTGTCATATTCTGGCTTGGTTTGCGGATCATGTCGTCTCCGGCCTGGATTGTTCAACGCCTGGACTCTCCGGATGGGGAGCGGTCGGCTCGCCTGATGAGGACTGAATACATTCGGCATCACTTCAAAATTCAGATCAGGGAAGGTTTCTTCTGGCAAACTGTTTTCATGTCGGATCCCATTGATGACGATTACCGGGTAGATCACAGAGAACGGTTAAATTGGAGCAGTGATTCCACGCGGCTTTTTTTTGCAATTCAAGGGGAGCCCGTGTGGGGATATGACTTTACGGAAAGAAGGAGAATGGATGTCAATGAATTGGAGATCGATGACCAGGATGCAGGCGGTCAATTGCATTGAAGGTCCGGGAACTGCATGCGCGGGTATAATCGCATTGATTTATCTTAATACACATGCCAGCCGTCTTGCATTTGATTCCTTGATTCAGCAGAGGGGGATTGGTCCGGCATGAAAGTGGTAATTGCATCGGATTCCTTCAAGGGGGCAGCCAGCGCTCGTCAGGCATGTGAATCGATAAGGAAGGGTATTCTGGATGTTGTCCCGGATGCCAATGTGTCAATCAAACCCATGGCAGACGGGGGGGAAGGCACTGCGGACGCCATGATGGTTGCTCACGACGGGATATGGCTTCGAGCTATTGTTACAGGTCCATTGATGAACAGTCCTGTGGAGGCTGGTTATGCATGGTTTGAGTCTGATAAGACGGCACTTGTTGAGATGGCTGCTGCAAGCGGTATGGCTCTGCTAAAAACTTCAGATCTCAACCCGTTGAATACAACCACATATGGCACCGGTCAACTGATAATACGCTCGCTCGATAGAAATCCTGAACGCATTCTGCTTGCGGTTGGAGGAAGCGCTACAGTCGACGGCGGAATTGGGGCTGCAACAGCGATGGGATGGCGCTTTCTGGACGACAAGGGTAAGCCTGTTGAGCCTTGCGGGGGAGCTTTGGAGAATATTCATGAGATTGTTCCTGCTCAACCGGGATTATTGTGTGATGTCGAAGTGTTGTGTGATGTGGACAACCCCCTGACCGGTAAATCCGGCGCCGCGCATGTTTTCGGGCCTCAAAAGGGCGCTACTGCGGAAATGATTGAGCGTCTGGACGCCGGGTTGCAACATCTGGCCGATCTTGTTCGTAAAAACCTGGGGGTTGAAATTGAACACGTTCCAGGGGCAGGCGCCGCGGGCGGACTTGCCGCCGGGGCTATCGCATTCATGAATGGGCGACTTGTTCCAGGCATTGATACTGTCATGTCCGTAGTCGGGCTGGAAAGGGAAATAAAGGATGCCGACTGGGTAATAAGCGGGGAGGGCCGGTTTGACTCTCAATCCATACGAGGGAAGGTCGTTTCGGGAGTTGTGAAGTTGGCAAGTAAATCAGGCGTAAAAGTGGCCGTGATTGCGGGTCAGGTTGATTTATCATATAGGGAATCCGAAGAATTCGGAGTGGATGTCATGCTTCAGGCAAACAAGCCCGGTGAGTCATTGGAGGAATCCTTGAGACGCACTCTTGAGAATCTTCGCAAAACGGCATCGGAGTTTGCAGAACGCTACATGTTTGAGTAATAGGAACACCCCATACCCGTGCGTGCAATCTCCCTCGTATTCGTACCCGCAATCAGTCTGTCGCCGCGCAATACTTTAGCCCGTGTTTACGAGCCAACCGTGTAAGCAGTCCGGGAGAAATCAGATCGCAGAGTTGTTTTTTGTAAGGTGTATTCAGGTCGTGTCGGTGCTGAAGGCCTATCCTGCAGCCCGCCATTTGGAAGTATTCCCTGATGCCTGTGTGATGACGCTGATTATGATTACGATTATGATCAAGTAGAATGTAAACACGGGATGGTAACTCGACGGCATGAAATCCCGGCACCTTGCGCACTAGACACCACATTTTTAAATCTCAGCACTGCAAATCTGGGATTTACATGAGGTTAACAAAGACGAGTGGAGCTCGATAAATATACCTTCATGGGTCCCGGCTGATATATCTGTTACTGTGAATTATTCAGCCATACAGTCTGATACGGGTCCAACCGGATCATACGGTCGAATTCCCCTAATTTGACTCCGGATAACAGGTCTTTCCAGTTATCCGAGGAATTCAGGGAGGGCAGGCGTTCATCGACTGCAATCTCGCTTTCTGCATTCGCAATGTTGCTTATGCATGTAACACATTCGGAGTTGTCGGGCGCAATGCGCTCGAATGCGAATACATTATCCTTTATGGATATAACCCTTTGCAGACCATCGGGGTGAAAAGCCTTGTGCATGGCACGTATGCGCAGCGCATGAATGTAAAAATCAAATATTTTCTTATGATGGGATGCCTTGTCATTCAACATCGAGGCCAGTTGCTCATTTGTCCACTTTTCACGGTTTATTGTTCGGTTGTGGCCCGTTTCCTCCATCCCTTTCATGTTGTTTCGAGCCCCGATAAGGCTGTTGAAATACACTGCCGGGATACCTTTGAGACCCAGCATCACAGTTTGAGAGCATAGATACCTGGATATATGACTGTCAGTTACAACGTCTACCCTGTCGGCAAGCATGTCGAAGTAGGTTATATTGAGTTCGTAGGGACTTTCCGTCCCATCCGGGTTGCTTTTATATGAAATCCGACCGCCCATTTCAGGGGCATTCGAAATAAATGATTCGAATTCATCATCAGGGATCAATCCATGCAGAGGGCGAACTCCAATCCCGTCATGTGATGCGGTAAAGTTGAGGAATGTATTTCCAGGTGCCAGATCCGGCAGGGCCCCGGCCCAGTGAGTAAGGTAGGTGGAGTTGCCGGTCAACAGTGCATGGGCAAGAAGCGGCGGCAGGCTGAACTGGTATACCATATGAGCCTCATCGCCGTTTCCGAAATAACTGATGTTTTCATCATGTGGCACGTTGGTCTCGGTTATCAAAACGACATGGGGAGCTATCATATCCAGGATGTCACGGAATATCTTAACTACTTCATGCGTCTGGGTAAGGTGAATACAGGGTGTTCCGGCCTGCTTCCACAGATAAGCTATAGCGTCGAGGCGAATTACACGTGCGCCCATTGCTATGTACCATAAGAGAATGTCAATGAATTCGAACAGGACATCAGGGTTGGCAAAATTCAAATCCACCTGATCCGGGCTGAATGTGGTCCAGACACGGCGCTCTCCTTTTCGGGTGCGGACGGGTGAAAGCAGAGGAGTGCTGCGCGGCCGCACCACACTTGACAGATCGGTGTTAATATCAGTTTCTATGAAATAATGCCGGTACGGGGAGATGTAATTTACATAATCCCTGAACCATGAACTCTGTCTCGACACATGGTTGATTACCATGTCGACCATTAATTTATAGTCTCGGCTAAGCCTTTCGATGTCCCTCCATGCGCCCAGTTCCGGATCGACTTCCCTGTAGTCCTTTATTGAGAATCCGTCATCCGATGAATACGGAAAGAATGGAAGCACGTGAACTGTTCTGACGGCGTCCTTGACATGTTTACGAAGAAATCCATGCAGGGATTCAATGGGCTTGCGGTTATCCTCTCGGACCATATCTCCGTAGGTTATCAATACACTGTCAGTCTGGTCCCATAATGGCTGCGGCTTGTATCCATTTATGCCCACACCATAGCGGCCGACCGTCATGACCATGCGTTCCACGCACCGCTGATCGGCCGATCCGTAAAGGTAATTGAACCGGGTTCTCATTCGTTCCAGTATACGGTTGGAAAGAAGTTTCAGCATGATTTACAAATGCTCCAGACCTGTAATGTTTGTGACTAGGGTGCGCAGGGTCCGTCTCAGAACCGAGAAACTGTAAAAACGGGTGGCAATCTCGTAGTTGTAATCCATAATGCGGTTGCGATACGACTCGTCCTCCAGCAGCCGTCGCACCTCCTCTACAATCCTGCGCGTCAAATAGCCGTCCATTACAGGCAGACGAAAACCCTTGGGTTCAATATCACGCCCAAATATGGCGTATCTGTTGATCAGTACGGGAACCTTGAAATAAATGGCCTCCAGAAAAGCGTTTCCGAAACCTTCATAAAGACTTGGATAGGAAATAAGATCCGCGTGAGGGTAAAGATCCCATAGCGAATAGACCTTATTGCCTTCGCTGTCGAGCTGGCGCACTTCTCCGACACGCGTTGTTATGAAACGCAGATCAACACCGGACGAATGCGCCAGTTCCATGAGTATGTTGTGATATTCATATCCTTCGTCGCCTATCTCATGAGAAACCACTAGTTTATACTTGGGATCTCCAAGCATTTCCACCAGTTGAATGGCGTGTTCAATGCCTTTGCGGGGCACGACCCGTGTAGGCTGAAGTATCATCACGTCATTTTCGCTCAAGCCAATTTCACTTCGTACATCACTGGAATATCCGTCCACGGCTGGAGGCGGGTTTTCAAAATCCAGCACGTTTGGAACATATATTGAAGGAATCCCCCGGCGCCATGACAGATCCTCCTGGGCTGCAAGGTTGATCACGGCGTGCTGGAGATTCGGCATTCGCGGAGGAAACGACATATCAAGGTAGTCATGCACCGAATTAATCATGAATCGTTGTCGTTCCCAGTAGAAGTCATGATGATGGGCAATCGCCGGCATATGCGTTTCGTTAAGGAACTCTGTTATCGCCACGCCCAGAGGCAGGTTCATGGGAATGGTCGCGGCATTCTGAATAATCAGGATTGATATTTCAAAAAAATCCACATATTCATATATGGTTTCCTTCAGATAATCGGAGACATCGCGTATTCTTTGGCTAACTATGCGGTCACGCGTTGTTCTTCCCCATATGGCATCATTTATCCACTTGATTTCCGGGTGCCCGAAATGGGCCTCCGGAATGCACATGCTGATGTCATCGGCGCGGTCGAGCCGTCCAGCGTACCAGAAGCTGATATGTTCATGGTCCCACAGGACCTGTGCCCATTTAGCGCTTTCCAGAGACACACCGTCGAGCCCTGCGAATCGAGTTGAAACAAATCCGATTCTCTCTGGCATAATTTCAAGTCGCTCCTATAATGAAGGGATACATATTGTTTCCCGGTTTATTAACTGGGATCATACAAAGTTGAAACGAACACGCAACATATCATACTGATCTTTTGACATTAACAACTTCGAAAAGCATAAAGGAATGGGTGTATGGCGGTAAAAATGACCAAAGTCATTAACGAATTGCCCGGATTGCGTAAAGCGGCCGAGCAGGTGCGGGATATATTGCTGGCCAATGTCGTTATGATGGGGGAAATCCCGGCTCCTACGTTTAAGGAAGAAAACCGCATCCGATTTCTTCATGACAGGTTCAGCGAGAGCGGTCTCCAGGACTGCTCGGTGGATGAGGTGGGGAATGGGTTTGGCGTCCTGCCCGGAGAGGAGGGCGGGGATCATGTACTTCTGATCGCCCATGCCGATACCATATTCGATGAGAAGGTTGATCATACGGTATCCATCCAATCCGAATGGATTACTGGGCCGGGAGTAGGTGACAACAGTCTTGGAATGGCTGTGCTGGCCACCCTTCCGATGCTGATGAAACAGGTTGATTTCAAACCACGGTCTAACATGATTCTAATGGGCGCATCCAGAAGCCTGGGCAGGGGAGACCTTGAAGGGCTCAGGTTTTTTCTGGAAAATAATCGTCTGCCCATAAGGTGCGCGGTCTGTATGGAGGGCGTTCAATTGGGCCGCTTGAGCTATTCTTCTCTGGGAATGCTGCGTGGGGAAATTCACGTGCGTGTTCCGGAGATGTATGACTGGACCCGCCTGGGCGCAGCGGGAGCAATTGTCATGCTCAATGATGTAATCAACAGGATCAATCAGATCCGCCTGCCTAAACGCCCAAAGACCAGCATAGTTCTCGGATCCATACGAGGCGGAACATCCTTCAATACAATTGCCACGAATTCGGTGCTTCGTTTCGAAATACGCAGCGAATCGGCTGATGTAGTGCGCTCCATTCATGAACAGATCGAAGACGCCATATCCGAAATATCTTCGGAAACGAATGCCGATGTAAAACTCGATATTCTTGCCAGGAGAAAACCCGGCGGTATAGGTTTCAGGCATCCCATGGTCCGGTGTGCCAGGGAAATCATGCGGGCCATGGATGTAGAACCGCGTATCGCACCCAGCACCTCCGAGTTGTCGGCGCTCATTGATCACAAGATTCCCGCGATAACCCTTGGCATTTCCACGGGCGATCAATTGAATCAATTGAACGAGCGGGTCAGGATTACGCCCATGTTCAGCGGTGTTGCCCAATTGATGGGAATCTTGAAGGCTGTAGACGGGGGGCTTTGCGATGAAGATTGATCATTGGCTGAAAGAGAACACTTTCCATCATGGGAGTTACTGGGATTTCCGCCATATGGTGGATGCCAAGGAGCGGCAAGACCTGTCTATATCGCTGTGCATACCTACGCTTAATGAGGAAAAGACCATCGGTAAGGAGGTGGTCATTTTCAAGTCGGAGTTGATGAGCAGGTATCCCTTATTGGATGAGATTGCCGTTATCGATTCAGGTTCAACAGACAATACACGGGAAGTTGCCTCATCATTCGGGGCGGATGTCTATCTGGCCTCCGATATTCTGCCGGAAGCTGGTGAAAAACGAGGAAAGGGCGAAAATCTGTGGAAGGCCATTCATCAATTGAAGGGCGATATAATTGTCTATGTTGATGCCGACATCAAGAACATTCACCCCAGGTTCGCCTATGGTCTCGTGGCCCCACTGATCTACCGCCAGGAAATTAAGTATGTAAAGGCCTTTTATGATCGTCCACTTGCTTTTTCAACCGGTATACGCCCTTCCGGCGGCGGACGTGTAACGGAAATACTGGTGCGCCCTCTGTTTTCGCTTTTTTTCCCTGAACTGACGGCCATTATTCAACCGCTTTCCGGGGAATACGCGGTGCGGCGCGAGGTTCTTGAAGCAATTCCTTTTCCTATAGGTTACGGCGTGGAGACTTCACATCTGATGGATGTCTACAAACGGTGGGGGCTTGAAGCATTCGGTCAGACCGATCTGGATCAACGTGTTCATCGAAACCAGCCGACGAGAGATCTGGGTAAAATGTCATTCGGAATTATTCAAACCTTTCTATCGCGCATCAAATCTCTTGGAATGGTTCCTGATCTACCGGATCTTAATAGTACGCTGCGCCAATTTCAGTCCAGGGATGGAACCTTTGAGCAGGTGGAATATGAAATAGTCGAAGAGGAACGTCCTCCGATGATCGAAATTCCCGCGTATCAAAAGAAGTTCGGACGTCACTTATGACGAGGCCCCTGCGAGTAGCCTTCGTTCATTATCATGTGGACCGGGGCGGAGTTACCCGGGTAATTGAACATGCCGTCAACGCTCTGTCCGGACATGATGCGCAATGCATGGTGATATCAGGGAAGCCTGCGGATCATGGCGTTGTTTACAATTCAACCGTGGTAACAGTGGATGGAATCGGATACGACTCGGAAGGGTCATGCGGGGGGGCGTCCGATTTGGTAGCGAGGCTGAAAGCGGCAGTCAGTGAATCCCTTGGTGGTCCGCCCGACATATGGCATGTACATAACCATTCGCTCGGCAAGAATGTCTTATTGCCGGAAGTCGTATGCCGCATGGCGGAACAGGGTGAACGTCTGTTGCTGCATATACATGATTTTGCTGAGGACGGCCGTCCCGAAAATTATCTGAAGCTCAGGAAATACAATGCTGATAAGCAGAATCTAGCGGAAGTGCTTTATCCTCAGTATGAAAACGTTCATTATGCCCTGCTTAACACTCGGGACAGACAGTTTTTAGAGGAAGCCGGTTTTGCTTCGGAGCGCACCCACCTGCTTCCGAATGCCGTATGGATGGAGGGTAATGACAACGTGGAGGAATCCTCTGATACGGAACCGGGTCGGCTGTTTCTTTATCCCACCCGTGCAATCAGGAGGAAGAATATAGGGGAATTCATTTATTGGGCGTCAGTTGCCGGGCACGGAGATCGCTATGCCGTAACCATGGCGCCTCAAAACCCTCGGGAAATTCCCTATTATGAACGATGGGTCGACTTTGCGGGAAATGAACAGTTGCCGGTTGAGTTTGAGGCCGGCTCGCGTTTGGATTATTCAATGTTGATCAGGTCATCATTTTCCATGGTGACAACCAGTATTGCAGAGGGATTTGGACTGGCTTTTCTTGAGCCGTGGCTTGCGGGGCGTCCGCTTGCCGGCAGGAATCTTTCAGGGATTACCCGGGAATTCACCGAAGAAGGGGTGGATTTGACGGGTCTGTACGAGCGCCTGTATGTGCCCATTGACTGGGTAAGCATGGGAACGTGGAAAAACAAGCTGAATGAGGCCCTGAAGGCTTATTTTCAGGCTTATGGCCGTTCTCAGGGAGATGACGATCTGGAGCGTGCTGTGTCATCATCCATGAAAAATGGAATGGTGGATTTCGGCCGGTTGGATGAAGAGCTCCAGGAACAGGTAATCCGGGTTGGTCGAAAGTCTCTAACTGCGCTGGGTGAGACTGATCCATCTTCGCTAGTCTCAGAGGGAGCTGATAAGGAGAAAGTTATTCATAACATGGCTGTTATTCAGGAGCGTTTCGGCCTGGATCAATATGGGAAACGTTTGATGGCAATTTACGGAATGATTCTGGATAGCGGAACGGGTAGGGGGACAGAGGTGGATGCTGAAGCGGTCCTGGATAAATTCCTGTCGCCGGAGCGATTCCACCTTCTGCGAACATGAAGGCGTTGCAAGATCTTCCGAATGGCAGTCAATAGGTGCATTAATATGAAAGCATGGTTTGTGAGTCATGGCTGTATCACCCGAAGCGGCTGAACGCATATTAAGTAATATCGGGTTATTGAAACCCAAGCCTGCGGGATTGAAGGCATCACTACGCAGGCTGGAGGGCATTAAATGCGTCCTGTTCGACGTATATGGAACGATGCTTATTTCGGGAACCGGCGATGTAGGAACGGCATCCGGAATTAAAGGCGGCCGCATGCTTAACAAGGCCCTGGAGGCAAACGGTTTTATTTTGTCTGAGGCATCGTGCGGTGAGAGAGGCGTTGAATATATTGAGGATGCAATACTGTCTGAACATGAGCGTGGGCGGAGGAATGGGATCGAATACCCTGAGATAGATATACGCGAAATATGGACATCAGTTCTTTGCCGTATGGGGGCCGAGGGATATATCGAAGGCAGCGTAGCAAGAGAAACCGTTGCAGATCTTGCTATGGAATACGAATGCCTCGTGAATCCGGTATGGCCAATGCCGGGACTTGAATCCGTTTTGGATGGATTGCGTAAGAACAATATCACACTTGGAATTGTGTCAAACGCCCAATTTTACACCAAATCATTATTCAATCTGCTGCTTGGAATGTCCACCGATGATCTCGGTTTTGATCCGCAATTGTGCATTTGGTCATATGAGCTAAGAGAAGCTAAACCGTCAATTCGTCTTTATGAAATGGCAGCACGGGCTTTAAAAGAACGGAATATTCAATCGAATCAGATTCTTTATATCGGTAATGACATGCTCAACGATATTCTCCCGGCATCTGCTTCAGGATTCCATACTGCATTGTTTGCCGGAGACGGGCGCTCATTGAGACTACGTTCCGGAGATGAACGGGTAACTGGAATCAATCCCGATATCATTATTACGGACTTGCCGCAGGTGATTGATACGGTATGCCCTGGCGCCTCGTGAAGGGTGTCATGAATTCGATCCCTTTGACGTTGTAAACCGGACCAGTTTTTCCAGCTTTTCGGCTGCTGAACCGGAGTCGATGGATTCTGCCGCCAAGTCCACTCCATCCTTCAAATTTCCGGCTTTTCCTCCGGCCACAATGGCTGCCGCGGCATTAAACAGCACGATATCCCGTCTAGGGCTTTTTTCTCCGGACAGAATATCGGTCATTATATCGGCATTTTCACCGGGGCCGCCTCCTGCCAGCTGATCCGGCAGGCATGGCTTGAGACCAGCGTCCTCCGGCGTAATTTCACGGATTGAAACCATTCCATTTACCACCTCTCCAACCAATGTGGGTCCGGTTAATGTTATTTCATCAAGACCGTCCGTGCCGTGTACAACGAAAACCCTTTCAGCGCCCAGAGATGCGGCGGCTTCCGCCAGCGTGGGGACGAGGCTTCTGCTGTATACACCGAGCACTCCATGCCGTGCTCCAGCCGGATTCGACAATGGTCCCAGGATATTGAATACGGTCCGTATCCCTATTTCCCGGCGCGGTCCGATTGCGTGTTTCATCGCCGGATGCAATACAGGCGCGAAAAGGAATGCTATTCCAAGCTCATTTAAGCATTCGGATGTTTCATCCGGGGATATGGTGATATCCACGCCCAGACTGGACAGAACATCCGCGCTGCCGCATTTGCTGGAGACGCTGCGGTTTCCGTGTTTGGCTACTGTTACGCCGGCTCCGGCAGCCACAAAGGCGGCGGCTGTGGATATATTGAATGTACGTGCCCCGTCTCCTCCAGTGCCGCAGGTATCCACGACAATATCAGCATGGTGTTCAATCGCTGTGAAATGTTCACGCATGGCCTGCGCGCATCCGGCTATGATATCCGAAGTTTCTCCGCGAATGCGCAGAGCGGTTATGAATGCGGCTATCTGGGAGGGCGTAGCTTCCCCGTTCATGATTTCCACCAGGGCAGCGTGGGCATCCTGCCTGGTCAAGGTATGTCCATCAGCCAGTTTTGAAATGCTTTCTCGTATTGTTTGTCCTTCTCCGTTCATACCGGTGCAGTATCCTTATTCAGATGCGGTGTCTTGTCGAGACTCTATCACCTCCGGTTCATTATGTATCCGTCAGGACCGGATTCATGTATTGTCAATACGTGTTTTCAGTAGACCTGATATTTCATTCCCGTCCCCTTAATCCCAGCAATGTTTGCGGAATTCCTGCATTGCATAGAGGTCTGTCATGCCTGAAAC
>SLRP01000189.1 GCA_007130845.1 Kiritimatiellia bacterium
ATAACCGTGGTATCCGGCTGCCTCTATTTCATGGAACACAGAGATCTCATCTCGAGGCATGAGATGTAAAAACCCAGGACGGCCTTAGGCCGTCCTGGGTTGTCTACCATCTGTGGTTTGGTCTTTACCATGGACACGACGCATTGCGGCGGGTCTGGTAATCAGCGCCTGTAGCCGCCGCGACCACCATATCCACCGCCGCCGCCACCGCCGCCACCGCCGCCGCGGGGCCGATCTTCCCTGGGCCGCGCTTCATTGACGGTAAGCGGACGCCCGTCCACGTTCTTGCCGTTGAACTCTGAGATAGCCTTGTCGGCCTCCTCCTGGGAGGACATTTCCACAAACCCGAATCCACGGGACTTGTTAGTGCCCTTATCCATGATGATCGTGCAACTGCTCACTTGTCCAACCTGCTCAAACATGCGAAGGAGATCCCCTTCGGTAGTGTCGAATGACAGATTGCCGACATATAACTTTGTAGCCATATGATTACTCTTCCTTTACTGCTGCGTGGGGAGGTCTGGTGACTGTTCCCGACTCGTTCGGGTTTCTGATCATCCACCAACACCGACTTCTTCGGGCGACTGACAATCTACCATCTCACACTGGACTCTCTCGACTAGCGAAGTGAACATATCACTTATATCGCAAATGGCAATCAAAATTCATGCGTTTTTTATGATAAACCGGATTCCGGAAGTCGACTGAGCAGAATGACAATGCCGCGATTATCCATTATGTGTGTCGCGGGAGATGTATGAAAAGTCCGTGTTTTTGAGTATACGGAATATGATTTTCTGACTGGCCTTCAATATGTAGCGGATAATGCCATGTGAGAAATGCCGCTGTGTGCTCAGGGGTGACATCGTCTTGACGCCATGAATGGTATTCATTACATTCAAACACGGTATTGCAATTATTTGGCAGGCTAGGTGATTCCTGATCCCCCGCCAATACTTCACTGGTATAGGAGTATCCATGCGAATAGCCCGGCGATTTTCTTTGCGACTGTGCGGTTTGGGAGCCGTATATGCTGCGCTTCTGCTCTTGGCATCCTCGGCCTTGGCTCAGGCCCCCGTGCGTGAAGCTGCGGAACATGAATTGATCAGCGAGAGCATGACCATGCTTGAAATTATTGAAACGGGCGGATGGATCATGTATGTGCTGGGCGCTATATCAATTGCAGGCATGGCGCTGGTATTCTATTTTTTCACCGTTATCCGTTCCGAAAAAATCACCCCGAAGCATATTACAATAGAACTGTATGAATTGCTGGAGTCGGGTAGATGGCACGATGCCCGGATGGCCTGCCGGCGCAAGGAGTCGCCCATTGGAGCGGTGGTGCTGTCTGCAGTTGATTATTGTGACAGGGTCGAAAATCCGAACCCCGAAATGGTGAAGGAGGTCATCGAAGCCGAGGGTAACCGCCAGGCCGCTTCCATGCAGAACCAGATTCATCTTCTGCTGGATATAGGAGTAATTGCTCCGATGATCGGATTGCTGGGAACGGTTCTTGGCATGTTGTCCGCATTCAATGTCGTTGCGCACGATATCGCCAGGGCGCAGCCCATGGCTTTGGCTGCCGGTGTGTCACAGGCGCTGATAACAACGGCTACCGGCCTGCTGGTGGGTATTCCCGCAATGATATTCTACGCCTATTTCAGGAACCGCACCGGACGATTGACAGCTCGGCTTGAAACGGTTTCCGCCGAAATGCTGACACATATCATACAAAAAAATCCGGAATCATGAACTTTAGAAAACAGGTCAGGGCTGAATCCGTAGGGTTCCAGTTGGCCCCAATGATCGATATTGTTTTTCTGATGCTTTTCTTCTTCGTGACAAGCCAGATGTTTGCTCAGTGGGAGACCGAGATAGGTGTTACTTTGCCTACCGCCGTTACAGGAGAAACTCCGCAACGCCTTCCTGGAGAGGTTATTGTCAATATACGGACAGATGGAACCACTGTGGTAAATGCCAGAGTCCTGGATGATGGCCAGCTGCGCTCCATGATGAATCGTCTTGTGGAGCACTTTCCGGGACAGCCCATTCTTATCAGGGCGGATAAGTCGACTCCTTATGAGCACATCATTAGTGTGCTGGATAAGTGCCGTCAGGCCGATATCTGGAATATATCCTTCGCCACAGGCGTTCCGGAATGAGGAAGGCAGGATTTTGGACGTTGAACAGGATTATACCCCCCCGCTCAGGCAAAGGCTTCTTTGGCCGCAGGTTTTTAAACCTGTTTGTTCCTGCCTTCCTGATGTTATGCGTGAATGTCCATGCCGTAGATCCCGTTGAGCAGGCGCAGTTAGCCGATGGACTGTACGCGCGCGGCATGTATGACATGGCCCTCAATGAATACCTGATGATTTCACGGCAGGCTCCTGATTATGAAAATATGGACAGGGTACTCTTTCGAATCGCAGAATGTCATAGAAGGCTGGGACGACCGGTAATTGCAGATCGTTTTTATCTTCGGCTCATGAGAGAGCAATCGGAAAGCGAATATCGGCATCGAGCCGGTTTCCGTAGGGCGGAGTTGAGAATAGTCTCTGAACAGTACGAAGACGCGGTAGGCCTTTTAGCAGAGCTTCTCGATAATGAGCCTACGGATGAAATTGCCGCATCGGCACTGTTCTATAGCGGGTACTCCTACAGACATATTGGTAGAATTGCCGAAGCCGAAGATGCGCTCAATAGTGTCCTGGAAGCCTATCCGGAATCAGCATTGGCTTCATATGCGGCCCTTGAACTCGCCGGGCTGTATCGGGAACGTGAGGAAAATCCGGCACAACTGATGGATCTTTACGGCTTAGCGGCTGAAAACCCCGCAACACCGCAAGTTGGAGCCGAGGCATTGTTCCTGCTTGGAGAGGCCGCCTACGCGCAGGGTGCATACAGTGAAAGCGCGCGCGCATATCAGCAGTTGCTGGATACTTATCCCGATGAACAAAGGGCTTTGGAATCCCGGCTGCCGGCGGCATGGGCCTTTCATAACGCCGGCCGGTTTGCTGACGGCCTGCGTGTGGCCGAACAGGCTCTTAAAACTGAACCGGATGCAGATGAAACGGCAGAATGGCTTTACATCAAGGCAAACTGCCTGCGCCGTTTATTGCGAGCGGATGACGCTCGCCGAACTTATTTGAGAATCACCAGGGAATATCCACGGCATGAGCTGGCGCCTCTGGCCTCCTACGAAACCGCGTTGATTTCATTCCGGCAAAGGGATTTCGAGGATGCTGTCAGGCAGGCCTCTGCCATTGAACCGGTAGAAGGCATAAAACAGGACCTGTATTGGCTCCTTGCGGAATCTTATGCCGAAATTGGAAGCTATGACGACGCAGTTCAAAACTATTACAGCATAATTGACTCAGTTCCGGAAAGTGACCGTGCTGTTAAGGCTAGATATCGACTTGCCGGACTCCTGCAAAACCGCGGCGACTACCTTGAGGCATCACGTTACTATCGTGAACTGGCAGATTTGCACCCGGAACACGAGCTGGCGCCGCCTTCACTGTTTGCGTCCGCATACTGCATGGCCGGGAAAGAGTTGTTTGAAGAGGCGTTGAAGGACTGGGAATCTGTCTTAACATCCTATCCGGATCATCCATTGGCTGAGGAATCTATGATACAAAAGGCATTGACTCTTCAGGAAGTCGACAGGGCCGATGAGGCATTGCATGCCCTCGCCGCATTTATTAAGACTTATCCTGAATCCGATTTTGGAGCCGAGGCTAGATATCGCAAGGGGGTATTGCTCAAACAGGATGACCGCGTAACTGATGCCGTGCAGGAATTCCGTTATGCGCTGGCGCTTGATCCGGAAGATGAGCTTGAAGGGCGTATACGATTACGGCTGGCGCTTTCCCTTCAACAGCGTGAGGAATGGGGTGAAGCGGCTGACCTGCTTGCGGGTCTTCTGGGAACTCCTTCCAGAAACATTATTCCGGCTGAAATCCTGAAATGGCTAGCGCATTATCAATTGGGAGCCGGCGCATACGATTCAGGCATAGCTGCGGCGGAATTGCTGGCCGAGACGGGAAATACGCCTGCATGGCGTCAGATCGGTAGATCGCTGGAAGGTCAGGGCTATATGATGATTAACAGGCGGGATGAAGCCATCGCCTCATTTGAACTTGGCCTTGAGGAGAAAGCCCGTACGAGAGAAGGAGCCGAAGCGGCTTTGCATGTTGGTGCGCTGGAAAGGGAGGCAGGGAACTATGACAGGGCGCACGCGCATTATCAGCGTGCCGCCGAGATGGCGTCCGATCCGGAAATGGCTGATATACGGGCGCGAGGGTATTTTGGTTTGGGTCGTGTGGCTTCCGGTCGGGAGGACTGGGCCTCGGCGGCGAGATATTACATGAGTGTGGGTATCCTGTACGATGATACAGAGCTTACGCCTGAATCTCTCTATCGCGCAGCGGAAGCCTTCGGCTATATCGGCCGCGACAATGAGAGTGAAAAGACAATTAATGAGCTGATCGACAGATATCCGGATAGCGAATGGTCGGATAAAATCCGGAAACAGCGCAACAGATGAACATTACAAAGAATATGCAACTGGTTGGAAACTATAAGCATAGAGGTTTGAAATGATGGAGCGCAAACATGACTGGGATATCCGGTCACGCAGTGAGAATTGTCACACATGCAGCAGACCTTTCCATGACCAGGAGAAGTTGCATTCCATGCTTGTTTTCGATTCCGAAGGATATCTGCGCCAGGACTATTGCGAGTCCTGCCGTCCGTCTCGGGAAGGACGCAATGTTCTAAGTGTATGGCAGGGCGTATTCCGGTTTCCGCCTCCCCCACCTGAAGAGCCTATGAAAAAAGAGTCGGTTGAAACCCTGTTGCGCAATCTTATGGAAGATGGCGCGGCAGAATCTGTGAATACAATATATATCCTGGCGGTTATGCTGGAACGGCGAAGGATCTTTCTTGAAAAGGATGTGCAGCGTCGTGAGGATGGAGTGAAATTGCGTGTATATGAGCACCGAAAAAGCGGTGAAGTTTTTCTTATACCCGATCCTGAACTCAAACTCGCAGAACTGGAAAGAGTGCAGGATGAAGTTGTTGCCATGCTTGGCGGTGAACCGCGAAAACCGAGAGGCGGATCGACGGATTCCGTTGACGGCGATGTGGGTTCCGATGACTCGGATGAGTAATAAGCATGCACGCAGATCCTTGAGTCATGGAAGAATCAAATGACCTTCGACTTGAAGATAACCGGTGCGGAAATATTCGATGGACTCGGCAATCCGTCGCGGCGGGCGGATATAGGAATTCAATCCGATACGATCACGGATATTGGAGATCTTTCCAAAGCTCCCTCAAGGGATGAAATCAACGCAGATGGCCGATACGCATGCCCTGGTTTCATCGATGCCCACACACATTCAGACGCATATGTGCTGATTGAACCGGATGCTCGATCCAAGGTTTTTCAGGGCATTACTACCGAAGTAGTCGGAAATTGCGGGGCGTCGGCCGCCCCCCTGATGGGAGAATACAGTCTGCCTGCGGATTGGCGAATGCACGAATATCCCGGAACCTGGAATAGTGTGGCTGAATACAGATCCATGGTTGAGGAAGTCAATCCGGCGGTAAATATCGTAATGTTGATTGGTCATAATACCCTGCGTGCCGGCGTAATAGGGTATGAAAGCCGCCCGGCCGCTCCAGATGAAATGCGAAGAATGTGCAAGGTGCTGGAAAAGAGCCTGGATGAAGGCGCTCGAGGTCTCAGTACGGGCTTGATTTATATCCCTGGAATGTTTGCGCCCGGGGAGGAGATTGAAGAACTGGTAAGAGTGGTGGCTGGTCATGAAGGTATATACACCACGCACATGAGGAGCGAAAGCGACGCGCTTCTGGAGGCAATCGACGAAACACTTGGCTGTGCGAGATTGACCGGATGCCGGACTCAAATATCGCATCTCAAAACGTCAGGAAGCAGGAACTGGCACAAAATCAACGAGGTTCTGGACAGAATACGCTCGGCCAGGGGGGATGGTTTGGATATTGCCGCTGATCGGTATCCTTATACGGCAGCCTGTACCGACCTGGACATTGTCCTGCCCGACTGGGCGCTGAAGGGAAACCATGCCTCCATACTTGAAAGGGTTAGAAATCAGGAAACGCGCAAACGGATCCGGAAGGAATTATTGCAAACACGCGATCCGGATTATTGGGATACGGTATGCATAGGATCCACACATCATTCCTCTAATCATCGCTTCAAAGGTATGCCTTTGTCCGAAGTAGCCGATGCCATGGAATTGGACCCAGTCGATGCTGTACTGCATATCGTTGATACGGACGAATTGCATGCCACAGGAATATTTTTCTGTATGAGCGAGGAGAATATGTGGCGGATTCTTGATGAGACATTCGTTATGCTCGGCAGCGACGGATCCATCCATGCTCCGGAAGGTCCGTTGTGCCGTCATCATCCTCATCCGCGAGCATATGGGTCATTTCCTAAATACTTGCGGGCAGTACTTGAAGGACATAGGACGGAACTCAAGGAAGCTATACGGAAAATCACCTCTCTTCCAGCAGAACGCTTCAGGCTGCACGACAGAGGTGTGCTTATGCCGGGATTTTCGGCGGATATAACGGTTTTTGACCCCTCCACAATAAGAGATACTGCAACCTTCACCGAACCTCATCAGCTATCTCGCGGTATTGATGATTTGGTTGTCAACGGTGTTGTTGTCATGCGCGACGGACGACTTACCGGCAATCGTGCAGGACGGTTTCTGTAGCTTGATTTTCGACGGTAATCAATTTCATATGGGAAAATGGTTATTTTTCCCGTCGGTTTGCCAGACATATGCTCAATCAGATGCGGGAGCGGACGACGATGCTTGCCTGCATTCGCCAGAGTGCTAGCATGGTCAAGTATGCCGATGAAAACTAATTCTCATGCAATATGTTGTACACTGGCGGTATTTATCTTCATTTCCATGGCTGTTGCTGGCCATGATGGGATATCGGACGACTATGTTCCTGTCGCTCCCATTTCTCCCGCGGAATACCAGGGTTGGGCTGACGCTTATCGCCTGCGCAATGATGCCGCAGAACTGGTAATGATTCCTGAGATTGGGAAAATCGTGCATTTGAGTCATGTGGGCGGGGCAAATTTACTTCACTTTAATAAGGAGATGCCGGGAAAGGTAGCGGATCCGGATCGGCCGGATCATTGGCATGACTTCGGTGGTAACTGGATCTGGCCGGTTGCTCGCCCGGATTGGCATCTTTTTCATGAAGATGACTTGAAACGATCACTCCTGCAGGACAGCGGGCCATGGGCCGGCCGTGCATGGCGAAGCGCTGACGGAAGTTTATACGGGCTTATGACGCAGAAATACGGCGATCCGCTGAATGTCGAGGTAACCCGTACAATCCGTCTGGACAGCACACAAGCATCCATATCAATTCGTCAGCGCATAGAGAGAACAGGTCCTTCTGATATCGAGGTGTCTCTGCTTAATATAAGCAGAATGCGGGATTCCGACTTTGTTGTTATGCCGTGCGATGGTGATTCCCGGACTCCGGATGAGTCTGACCGGCTCACCCCGGTTTCCAATTTGGAGAATATGGTGCACTGCGATAATACCATTGTGTACGATGGAAGTGTTTACGGAGAATTTCGAATTTATTCCGACTCGCACAGGCACTGGATAGCCTCCGTAAGTAATGGAGTCGTTATGCTGTCGCGAGTTGAGGATCGTGAAACTACGAATGGCGTCTACCCTTTTAACGGTAGCCGTGTCGCCATGTATGCTGACGGGATGTTTGAAGGCGTTGGAATTGGGGTGTTTGGTGAAATGCGTAGCTTGGACCCAGGCGAAAGCATTGAGAATACCCTGCAAATGGACATTTTCAGCATCCCGTCCGGACTCGGACCGTGTGCCGTTGCGGATAAGATACGCGAATTTATTGGTGAAATCGAAGCCGCCGATATGTCCGATATGGGATCTGTTGAGTAGGTCATATCTGCTTCAGTGTTTAGACTGCCGTGCTGGCATGATCAGGCATGGCAAAATATCAATAAGTTTAAAATCATGATATTCCTATTATAGAGTTGATTGATGTGCTCATCTTTCGGAGGCAGAAAACAAACCGGATTTATTGAAAGTGTATTTTTATAGTTTTGTCCGGCGATTCGGCCATGATGCCGGATATATCTTTCTCTTTAAGTTTGTGAATTGCGTCAGGGTCTTCCGCCATTAAGAGTTTCAATGCCTCTGGATTGTCCAGGAAACGGTCAAATTCCAGGTCCATAAGTATGATTTCATCTTCACGGTACGGTGTCGGGTACTCGGCGTTTGTTTCCACGATAAAACCGTCTATCTGAAGAAGCATTCGGACACGCATCCCCTGAAACATGGCGCCGAACATGGCTTCCATCCCTCCTAACATATCAATATCTTCATCCACATGCTTATCGTCGTCGGAAGGTAAATCTCCCCTTGTATGTTCTGAGGGGATAATATGCAGTATTGAAACATCGCCCGGTATGAAATCAAAAGAGTAATGCACGGCATCATTGCCGGATTCGGCCATGTCAACACCGCCCATTTTGACCTGACTAACATCTTCAATGGTGTAAACAGCTCTAAAACCGTTCCATCCACGGTCATTGGTTTCCTCAAAGCTGCTCTTCAGGGTTACTCCCGAACCGAACTGATCCAATCTGCTCTGGATCTGTTCTTCAAAAAGGTTTGCAGGTCCCTCAACCTCCCAATTCATCGAGTGCGTTACGCCTTCCTCGTCTTCGAAAGTCATATCCATTTCTCTCATGACTCCCTGAAACCCATCCAGCATGGACATTACCTGTGGGGAATAATATTCCCTTACAGTAATGGTGCCAGTGCCGTCTTTATTAACCTTGATAAGAGTCGTTGACTCGATGCAACCCGTGATAAAAGACGAAATAATTACAGCGGCGAGAATTCTTATAAAGAGCTTCATGCATCTCTCCTTAAACATGATGTTGGCTTGAGTCTATAATACCCCCCTTGTTTGGGGACGGGTAGTAAAAAGTTGCAGGTGGGAGATTCAGGCATGCCTTATTCAGGACTAAGGACGGCAGGATAAAGGCATTCCAGATACTTCATTTCGGCCGCCGCCTTTTTCCCTTCATGCATGAGGCCATGACGTACCGAAAACATGAAGATATATCAGGCTCGTTGGTCCGGGCTGGGCGAGCTGCTGGTTAAAATTTGAATTCCGCTTTCTTAAGGCGATTGTCCAGCTCTGAAATGACTCGCTCATCATCTGTGTTTCCTGACGATTCAAATGTTGCCGAGAAACGCAGAAAGGAGCCTGCCTCGTCCCATGGCACTGTAGACACGGATAACTCTCTTATCATGAACTGCGATGCCTCTTCAGCGCTTTTGAACTCAATGTTGCCTGCAGATACAGGCGCCCTTACATACAGGAAGAATGATCCTCCCGGCATCTGCGCTTTGAATCCATGCTTCTGTAGGCAGGCCACAAGCCGTTTCAGGCGTATACTATAATGTTCTCGAATGGTCTCGGCCATTGCCACATCTGCGATGCCGGCGCACGCGGCTTTCTGAATGGCCTTGAATTGACCTGAATCAATATTGTCTTTCATTTCGGCGAATGCCTTGACGGCCCACTCATTTCCTACAGCAAACCCAATGCGCCATCCGGTCATATTGTAACTTTTGCTCATGGAATGAAGCTCGAGAGAAGTTGCCTTTCCGCCTGCTAGATTCAATATGGAAAGACGATTTCCTCCGTATACTAAGGTTGCGTACGCCGCATCCTGCACTATTAATATGTTGTGCCTTTCGGCAAAGGCTATGAGTTCATTGAAGAAAGCCTCTGTTGGGGCGGTGCCGGTAGGATTGTTGGGATAGTTTACATAGATGAGTTTTGCCCGGTCAGCGCGTGATTTATCAATCGCCGACAAATCAGGGAAGAATCCGTTTTTCTCGTACAAGGGAAGCTTTATTATCTCTCCCCCCAGATATTCAGCATGTGTAGCTAGCACCGGATATCCGGGTACTGTGGTAATGACGACGTCGCCTGGATTGACAAAGCACAATGGGAGCATGGCCAGCGCTGGTTTTGCTCCGATGCAATGGTTTATCTCCGTATCGGGGTTGAGATTTGTTACGCCGAAGAAATTCTTCATGTAATGTGCAGCTGCAACCTTGAACTCTCGTATGCCGTTGTCAGCGTAACCCCGGTTCTCTGGATCATCCACGGCTGTTTTCAAAGCATCCCGAATGGGTTCAGGTGCCATTTGATCGGGTTCCCCGACGCCGAAATCCAGAATTTCCACATCCGGTCTTGCGTCCCTGGCTGCTTGTTTAGCCCTCTTTATTTTTTCAAATTTGTATATTTCCGTTGACTTGCCGAAGTTATGTCCTCCAATCCGTTCGGCAAATAGACTTTGCAGATCCATAATCATCCTTGTATGGTTTGGGTTGATAAGCGAAAACAAACGGTAGGTAAAGAGTTGGGATTCGTCAAACTGAAAGGAAAGAGGATACGGTATATTGCAGCTTGCGACATGCTGTAACCAATCCCATGATTTATGGCTATTTCCTTCTATAAAATGCACGGTGCGGCAAATGACTTCATCCTGGTGGATGACCGCAAAGGGATTTTCCCCGTGGATGACAATGATTGGATAGCGCATATATGCGCTAGAAATACGGGAATAGGCAGTGAAGGAGTCCTGCTTATTCAGGAATCCGAGCATGCCGATTTCCGCATGAGGTTCTTCAATCCGGACGGTAACGAGGTGGATATGTGCGGGAATGGCGCCAGGTGCATAGCACGCCTTGCCGGTGAACTTGGAGTGGTGCAGGGCAAGATGGCGTTTGAGACTCCGGCTGGGATTGTTCGTGCGGAGATAAAAGAAAAGGATATTGTGTTGCTTCATATGACGCCGCCTGGAAACTGGCGCATGGATCAGACACTGAATCTTGATGGAAACACACTCCAGTATCATTTTGTTAATACCGGTGTGCCTCACGTGGTTGTTCCTCTTGAAGAGAGTCTGGGAGAAGTGGATGTGGTTGGATGGGGGAGGGAGATACGAAATAATGATGCCTTTGCCCCGGATGGTACCAACGTAAATTTCATGCAGGTAACCGGGCCGCATTCCATTTACGTGCGTACATATGAACGCGGTGTGGAGGCGGAGACACCGGCCTGCGGGACGGGAATTGTTGCGTGTGGACTTGTTGCAGGTCGCCTGGGACTATCGTCCGTTCCGGTTAAGGCGGTGAGTGCAGGCGGGCATGAATTGGAAGTAGGATTCGAACTCGTGGATGGCGAAGCCGATCAAGTAACCCTGACAGGCCCCGCCGAACACGTCTTCCACGGTAAAATCAACCACCCTTCCGGATAGGGACATAGAAACTGTGTCATTGAAGAGCCTCTGAATGCTTCGTTTCCTATTTTCAGTCATGATGAGGCGGCACTGCCGGCAACCCAATGTCCAGAGAGGTTATAGATCGGGGTATTGCATCTCCCTGAATGGCCATTGATAGAAAACAGGGCATACCGGGGCCTTATTGTGGGTATCTGGCTAGGATTGACTGAACGGGCCGGTAGAATTTATCCCGACTCCGCCGGGCGAACCCGTCTCCATGCGAATAGGCAG
>SLRP01000070.1 GCA_007130845.1 Kiritimatiellia bacterium
ACTGGGTCCAAACCCGTGAGACGGAAGACGGTCAGCTGGAGGTGCGGGTCATGCCCATGGATGAGTTCCGGCACCTTTTCGAAAAACAGGACCGTTTCCTGCTTATTGAAGGCCTGGAAATCACGGAGGGACGTTATACCCTGCACGTCAATGCGACCAACGTGGGTGAACTCATTGAACATTTAAGGAATCAGCGCCCGGAAGACACAGTCCAGGAAACATTACGCTACGCACTTGATGCTGTTGACGAACAGAGTGAAAGACTGGAGAGACCGATACTCGCGCATCTTAACCATCCGAACGCCCGATGGACCGTTACTGCAGAGGACATGGTTCCCATAGAAAACCTTAAATTTTTTGAGGTATATAACGGTGTTCTTCATGCGAATAATTTCGGCGGCGGACTCCGTCCCGACCTGGACACCGTCTGGGATATAGTTCTAACACGCCGGCTGGCAGAAGAAAGCCTCAGCAATCTGTACGGTATCGCCGTCGATGACGCACATCACTATGAAAACAGCGATAGCCGGTTGGCCCGGCCGGGCAGGGGCTGGATAATGGTGCGTTCACCCTCCCTTACCACTGAAGACCTGATCGAAGCCATGGAGCGCGGTGACTTTTACAGCAGTACGGGAATTATCCTGCGGAATATCCATGTCGATTCGACCGGCATGGAAATAGAAGTAGAGCCTCAAGGCAACGCTACATACACGATCCAATTCGTCGGCACGCGTCAAGATTACGACCCAAGCCGCGAATACAAGCTTGATGACGACGGAAACCCGATGAAGCGAATAACAAAGAAATACAGCGATGATATCGGAAAGATATTAAAGGAAGTGCAAGGCACCAGCGCGAGATATGAGTATAAAGGCGACGAAATATATGTTCGCGCCAGAGTTGTATCTTCCGAATTGCATCCCGACCCCTTCATGGAAGGCGAACGAAAGAAGGCATGGGCCCAGCCGGTTATTCCAGAATAAGAGACAGACTGAAATTATCCGGAAAAGATGATATTCTGTGGTTCTTCCAAGAGTTGCGGGGGATCTTCCATTGATTACTGTTATTATGAATGAAGAGATAGGAGTGTACGAGTATGTGTAAGAGTAGGTGTAGGAGTACGAGGTTTAATGATGAGTTTGGCATTTGACCACGAAGACCTGAGAGTGTATCAGGCGGCCATTGAGTTTGTGGCATGGCACGAAGAAGCAGCTCCGGGGATCACTGGCAAGGTATCGGCCTGTGATCATCTATACCGGGCTTCGGCCGGTGTTCCGGTGAACATTGCTCAGGCCAGCGGAAAACGTTCGATGAGCGATCGTCGCCAGTTTATCGACACCGCCTATGGCTCCGCGCTGGAATGTGCTGCCTGTCTAGACGTGCTCTGTCTTCTGGGGTGCCTGCAGACCGCGATGGTTCAGGCCGGCAAGACGCGTCTCTTGACGCTTGTGTCTATGCTGATAGGCTTCCGAAAGTCAACCGGCCGAGAGGTGCGCGATGAGAGTGTAGCATACGTAACCTCCGGCCACGATGGCACTAAGGTGTGGTTTGACCATGAGCAACTTGATGTCTACAGAAAGGCTCTTGAATTCGTTGCCTGGTATGGGCGGTTACGGAATGACAATGATACTCCACGTTCAACGATGACGGCACTGGACCGGGCATCAACCGGAGTGGCACTGAATATTGCCGAGGGCAACGGCAAGTTCTCTACGAAGGATCGGCGTCGTTTCATAGGCCACGCCCGAACCTCTGCACTACAGGCGGCAGCCACCCTTGATGTTCACGCCGTGCGGAAGGCGAAGAGTAAACCGGCTATAGTCTCGGGCAAGAACCAGCTCGTAGATGTTGTGCGCATGCTCATAGCGTGGGAACGCAGTCTGGAGGATAACTAGCATGTTACCCCTTACTCGTACACCTCCTCCTACACCTCCTCTTACACATACTCGTACACATACTCGTACACATACTCTTACACCCAAATCTCTTCAGGCAACGGCAAGGATCACAAATGCCCATCATAAATCAGCCGGTTATTCCAGAATAGGGAATAAGAGTTAAATTATCCGAAAACATGATTTTTTAGAAAATAACAACCATGGAGTGCACGGAATGAAACCATTAATAAAGAAGATTGCAGGTATTGCCATCCTTGCGGCAGTTACCGGCGGGTATGCGCATGAAACCGAAACCCGCCTTTTATGGGATGACGGGTTCGAGGACAACCGTATCCCCGAACATCTGACCGTCCATACCACCGGCCCGGCGGAAGTGAGCATAAGAGGCGGCCAACTGCACCTTGACACTGTTGACCTCGGCAATAATGAGGCTGGGATACGCACACGCTTGACCGGCGACGGAGCGGATTCATTAAACGGTATTCCTGCAATGAACTTTCATGAGCACCCCGTAACGATCCATTTCGATATAGCCGACTTTCACGGAGCCCCCGGAAGCGAAGGCAACCGGAGCCAGTTTCACATTTCCATACTGGAAACAGATGGCGGAACGATATGGCCTTCACATGCAGCCGGGGAAGGCGGAGTAGGGTTTACGTTCGAACTTCGGGAGGATGAAGACTGGTGGCTCCGATGGCGTATAATGTTCCAGTCACCAAATGCCGAATCTCAGCGTGTCGGATACATTACCGGTCTGCCTGAGAGTGTAGAAATCACCTTCGACAATGATGTGGCAACCATCACACTTGAGAACGCTACATTTACCTCCGGTCTGGACGGAGGTTTCCGGACTGCCAGTGTTTACATGCCGGATTTTTCAGGCCGGATGAGCGATTATTATCTGGGGATCAGTTCCCGCAACGTTTCCATGAAGGATACACCCACCCGTCTCACAATAGACAATCTGCGTGTAACCACTGGAGAACATGTTGATACTTACAAGATTGCTTCACCGGATCATCCCGGACGCGGGTATCCTCGTGTAATGCAATACGGAGACCGGCCGGACACCCCTCTTGACGCCACTCCCCGTGATGCAGGAGACGGCCGGTACTGGTGGAAGGGACAGATACATGCCCATTCATTATGGAGCGACGGAGCCCAATTCCCGGAGGTCATAGCCGACTGGTACAAGGGACTCGGTTATCATTTTCTGTCACTCTCCGAGCACAACATTGTTCAGAAGGGAGAGGATCAGTGGATAGATATTGATACCAACCGCCACGCCCAACGCGGAGGAGGCAGAGATGTTCTGGATGCGTACTGGAAACATTTTGGAGATGACTGGGTGGAAACCCGCGAGACAGACGCCGGAACGATTGAGGTGAGGTTGAAGTCGCTAGACGAATACCGTCATATGTTCGAATCCCCAAACCGTTTCCTTCTGATGCTTGGCGAAGAAATTACTGATGGATTCGTTCATGTAAACGCAACAAACCTGGCTGATGTAATACCGCCTCAGCGAGGGGAGACAATAACAGACAGGATTGAAAACAATCTTCGGGCTGTCATCAGGCAGCGCGAAGAAACCAATCAGCCTATCTTGGCTCATCTTAATCATCCCAACTGGCAGGGAGGTGTCCGTGTAGAAGACATGGCACCTGTAGCCGAGCTTGGATTCTTCGAGGTATTGAACGCGGGAGGAGGATCATACAGCTTTGGCGACGAAAGACTGATCGAAACGCTTAGGCGGGCCGTAAGGGAGGAAGGGCGAGATTACGAAGTTCCTGAACCCGAACTAAAGAGTATGGACAGGGCGTGGGATGTTCTTCTAACACTACGCCTTGCAGAAAAGGGTTTGGGTGTCGTTTATGGTGTGGGCGGAGACGATGCACACAACTACTACGGGGCGGACCCGGAGATTTCCGTTCCAGGCCGCGCATGGGTAACCGTAAGGGCTCGATCCTTATCCCCGGAACACCTCATTAATGCCATGGAGACAGGCCAGTTTTACGCCTCCAACGGAGTAAGAATCGCAGACTTCGAAGCCAACGAAAGAGGCTACGGAGTCAAGGTGGATCCCCTGCCGGATTCCAGCTACACCATTCAATTCATAGGCACACGGCGCGGTTATGACAAATCGCGTGAGCCAAGGGGGACAACATATACCAACCCTCGCGGGCAGGAACGCCCAACGGCGAAGATATACAGCGATGATATAGGAAAGGTATTAAAGGAAGTACAAGGCACGGAAGCGGTCTATCTCTTTGAAGGGGATGAGATCTACGTGCGCGCCCGCGTCATCTCGTCACGGCCGGCCAGACAGCCCGATGCCCAGGGGTCGTTTCAAAAGGCATGGCTTCAACCCGCGATACCGGGCGAAGGACTGCAGAGGGTTACCCCGGCACCATAGATATAACCGGGTCCTGATTCAGCACCCGCTCAGAAGATGGGGTATTCGCGGACACGGAACCGGCTATGCTGAATACTCAGGGGAAAATGGGTCGAGCAAGGGGATCCGGATAAGTATGGAAGTCTGGGATACATCCGATATCTTTGCGTTTCTCTTATCTTCCCCATTCATTCTTTCATCCTTAGCGCCTTCTCTTACCTTTGCGTCTTTGCGTTAAAATCTTCTCTTTTCTTCTCTTTTCCTCCCCTCTACACTCCACCCTTCTTCCCCGCCACAATAGCCCCGTTATACGGGCAAGACCTGTTGACGATGATACCGGCATGCTATAAATTATAAACGGATCTTCCGGTAGCAAGTTGACCTCATTAGGGATCTCCAGATTCAAATGATAACATGGCTAAATACCAGGAAATGCAAAGTCGGACAACGTAACAACAAGTCATCATAGAAAGGCATGTGCACATGAATAAATACGTCAAATCGGGGATGAAAGGGTTGATTACAACGGTTTTGCTTTTCTCCATGTGCATTTCGACTCCGGCCGAAGATAATTCGCCTTCGCTGGACATATGGTACGGACCCGCCTCCCTGGACACGGTAACCCGCGGCGTACGGGATGACTTTATCGACCAGGTCACGGACACCAACAACTGGCCTACCGTGTACGGTCAGACAAAGGTTTTCAAACAATTCATCGAACCGTTATACCCTAGTCCCCGTCCAATGACGGGCCGTCCGCCCTATACCGACGAAGAGCTGGAACGCCTTGCAAGCTTCATCAATGAAGCGGGGCTGAAAACGGCTTTTGAAATCGGGGCTCTGCGCTGGAATCTGGATCGATACGGTCCCGGCAGCGGGAAGGAATACGCGGAGGAGGAAATCAAGGTTCTCCAGCGCTGGGTGGATGCCGGCGGAAACATTGACTATTTATCCACTGATCACGCCGTAATGTGGAATGTGGGCATGGTTCTGCAGCGCGACAGGGTGCTGAAGGGCCTTGCCGATTCCGACTGGAGAAAGATCATGGATGAAGTGGTCGAATCCCTGGCCATGATGCAAGAAGCTTTTCCCGACGCCAGAATAGGCATGATCGAGTCGCTCGGATACTTTTCCGTGGAAGGCATTGACGGGACGATGTATCACACCACCGATCCAAGCAGATTGTACCGTGTTGACCTGGAGGAATTCATCTCTACCGCGCAGAAAAAGTTGGAGGAAAGAGGCATTGAATTGGATCATTTTCACATCGATTTCAGCTATCAGGATTGCCTGCACGACGGAAGAGGCACCGGAGAGCTTGATTACAACCGCATCCTGGGGGCGGAAAAACTTATTAAAACCTTCGGCATTGATTCAGGTATAATCATCAATGCCTTCGACGATTTCTCCTATACCGGCATCAATATAGTGCAAGAGGAAGAACGCGCCCCCAACATAGATGAACGCAATGAATCGGCGGTTGAAAACACCCTTAGATATTTCAACGGATACATCGAAGCGGGAGGAGATCCGGACACATGGATATTTCAGCGATGGCAGCCATACCCGCATCTTACCGGGCCGGAAACAGTGCTGGAAACCGATATGGGGCTTACAAGGGTAATGCTTGAGAAACTATTAAACCGATAAGTTGAATCCAGAAGTTTGAAAGAGGAATAAATGACGGAGTTTCAACCGGATTACACACACATTGTCGACGCCGCATACAACAGGGAGGCAAACCGGCTTCCGCTGTATGAGCACGGATTTGATCCCGGGGTGGTGGAAGCCATCATGGGATACGAAGTAAAATCCCTGCTCACTGGAGATCTCAAGGATAAAACCGAAGCGTACCAGAGGGTTTGCCGGTTCGCCATTCAGCACGGTTATGACTGCATTCCCTTTGAAATATGCGTTACCATGGTCGTGCAGGAAACACGCGGATTGTGCGGGCACGGCGAAGTGCTTATCAACTCCATGGATGATGTAAACGAATGGCCGTGGGACAAGAAGGCCGATGAATTCATCAGCAAGTTCAAAAGCAACTTTGACGCAGTCAGCGCGGCCCTCCCTCCCGGGATGAAGGCAGTCGGCGGAATAGGAAACGGGTTGTTTGAAACCGTGCAGGATTTTGTGCCCTTTCAGGAACTTGCATTTCTGCAGGTTGATGAGCCTGAAGTTTTCTCCGCATTATGGGAAAAGGTAGGAGATCTGCAGTATAAACTATGGGAATGGGCGCTGACGAATTACGCGGATACCTTTGCAGTGTGCCGGTTCGGGGATGATCTTGGTTTCAGATCCTCGACTCTCCTTCAGCCGGATGCAATCCGTAAACATATCATCCCGCAATACAAGCGCGTAATAGACCTTGTACATTCGTACGGGAAACCGTTCCTTCTTCACTCCTGCGGAAGGATCTACGATGTCATGGATGACCTCATAGACGCAGGCATAGACGCGAAGCATTCCAACGAGGACGCAATAGATACTTTTGACGTATGGGTGAAACGTTACGGGGATCGCATCGGGAACTTCGGCGGAGTAGAAATGAACCTGCTTACACTGAACACTCCGGACGAAGTAAAGGAGTATGTGCGGAATCTTATCCCTGAAATAGAGGGGCATGGAGGCATAGCAATAGGTTCAGGCAATCAAATTTCATCCTACACAGAGCCGGCCAATTTCATTGCGATGACCGAGGCGGTCCGGGAATGGCGAGGGGATAAACAATTGGATCACATACCAGCCCCGTGAACATACGGAGCTGCAAGTGTTTTATTAAGGAACAATGAATACAAACAGACTGGAACGCCGAAGGGGAGAATTATGGCAAACAGCGGGACACTGACTACAAGCGTGACTCCAACACATGCTGGGGAATCAAAAAAATCTCCATTTGTTTTTGAGGAGAACGACACGGTTCTGAGAATAGACACGCCTGAACCTGATCGCACCTTGCACAACATGGTCTACAATCCCAACTATCTTACGATGCTTGACCAGAACAACCGGGGCATGGCCAAGCATATGTCGGAGGCGGGACGCAACTGCCAGATAGTTCAGGGAGACCGGTTCATATATGTTCGAGACGCGGAAACCGGCGAATACTTTTCAATAGGATTTGCCCCGGTCTACAAGGAGTATGAGCGTTATTCCTGCCGTACAGGGCTCAACTTCCAGGTTATTGAAAATGTAACCGACGGCATAGAGGCAGTCTGGCGGATATATGTTCCTGCAGGCGATGATCCGGTGGAAATCTGGGACGTACGTCTCCAAAATTCGAGCGGCAGGCCGCGCAAACTTCAGCTGTACACTTATGTCCCGATGAACTGCGACGGTGAAGACCTCTATTGCGGGGAACTGCACCGCATCGCACAGTATCTGCCGGAAAAGCGCGCAATATTCGTGCGCATGGATGCACCGCGATACATGGAGGATGTTGACCTGCCATGGCATAACGGGTTCATGGCCGTAAACCGCAAACCCCACGGATGGGATGCAAGTCTCGGCACGGTTCTCGGTCCAAGAGGCACCACGCGGGATCCGCAGGTAGTTGTCAATGGAGCCTGCACAGGCTCCAAATCCGCGATGCTAAGCCCGGTGGGCACATTGCAGCTGGACATTGAACTGGACGCCGGGGCCCGGGATGATTTCCGGTTCATGATCGGGGCATGCGACAACGAGTCAATGATCGAAAGCCTCCGCAAGAAGTACCTGTCCAACGGATCACTCGACTCGGACAAACACTTCGATGAACTCCAAAAGGTTGAGAATAATCGTGCGGCCAATTTCCAGGTATGCACCCCGGACAAGGATGCAAACCGGATGGTAAACATCTGGACGCCTAAACAAATCGATTTCGGCGTGGTTTGGACCCGCTGGGGTTTCAAGGGTTATCGCGACATCATACAGCAGTGCCAGGGAGCGGTAATACAGCAGCCGGACGATGTGGTTGAGCAACTGCTTCAAGCCTGTGCTCATCAGTATGCATCCGGGTTTGGATTACGGGGATGGCATCCT
Organism: Kiritimatiellia bacterium; assembly: GCA_007130845.1. GTDB lineage: Bacteria > Verrucomicrobiota > Kiritimatiellia > SLAD01 > SLAD01 > SLRP01. The sequence continues at coordinate 8,311 of SLRP01000070.1, forward strand.
GTCGACACGCTGAGATATGCGGACAGCTCGCAATGGATGATTGGCGCTTTCTATGAATATCTCGGGGAGACAGGCAATTTTGATGTAATGGACCGGGTTGCCCCCTTCTTTGACGAGGGAGAAGCCACGGTATATGAGCACCTTCGGCGGTCTCTCCTGCGCCTGCGTGAAGACAGGGGTGAACATGGGTTGAACCTGGTTTTCTTCGGAGACTGGAACGATTCGCTTACCGGAGTATGCCGGGAAGGCCGGGGTGAAAGTGTATGGCTTTCTATGGCATTCTCCCGCAGTTGTGTTCTTCTTGCTGAAATAGCCGGGCGCATAGGCAAGAAAGAGGATGCCGCTGAATACCGGCTGTGGCAGAAGGAAATGGCAGAGGCCATAAATGAGCATGCATGGGACGGAGAGTGGTATCTTTGCGCACTGGACGACCATGCCAACCCGATCGGATCGAAGCAGAATGAAGAAGGCAAGATATTCCTGAACATGCAGAGCTGGGCACAGCTAGGCCGAGTTGTTCCGGATGACCGATGGGAGCAATGCTGGAAATCTGTTCGTGAGAAGCTGGATTCAGGCTGGGGTTTGATGCTCAACTGGCCCGTTTATACCAAGTATGTCCACAATGTCGGACGGTTGAGTTCCATACGGCCGGGAGCGGCGGAAAATGCCAGCGTCTACACACATGGAAACGCGTTCATGCTGCTGGCCCTTCTGGAACGGGGAATGGCCGATGAGGCCTATGAACTATGGAAGGCTGTGCATCCCGGAAACCCCAGGCGTCCGGTAAACAACCAGCCTAATGTCTTCTTTAACGGATATTACGGGCCGGACAGTGAGATCCGCCCCGGAATGGGAGAACATGCATGGACCACCGGCTCGGCGCCATGGATGTATCAATGCATGACTGAATACATCCTAGGCGTACGCCGCACCTTCGACGGGCTGATCATCAAGCCCTGCATGCCCTCAGCGTGGGAAAAAGCGTCAATTCACCGCGTCTACCGAGGAACTACATATGACATAAGCATATCCAACCCGGGCGGAAAAGGCGGGGCCAGAGTAAAGAAAATGCTCGTTGACGGGACCGATCACGACCCGGCCAAGCCGTTAGTGGTGGACGGGAAAACGCACACTGTTGAAGTGGAATTGGGCTGATAAGAGTATAATGTGTTGCCGGAATATTGTGCTGAACGCCGATATTCCCGCCAGCCTGAAGGCATATCATGAAGGTGATCTGCGTCATTGCGTTATTCGCTATGCTGACCCATACGGCACTTGCAGGAACCCAGGAGAAACATATGGACACCGAACAACGCGACAAAACAGGTTCCACCGAACAGGCAACCTTCGGTGCCGGTTGCTTCTGGTGCGTGGAAGCCGTGTTCAAACGAATCCCTGGGGTTATTTCCGTTAAACCCGGTTACATGGGCGGTCATATGGATAACCCGACATACCGCCAGGTAAGCAGCGGCTCCACAGGACATGCTGAAATCATAATGATAGAATATGACCCGGGCAATATAAGCTACGAGAAATTGCTCGAAGTCTTCTGGAAATCGCACGACCCCACTCAGTTGAACCGCCAGGGAGCGGACGTGGGAACACAGTACCGTTCAGCCATATTCTATCACACCCCGGAACAGCGGGAGACTGCCGAAAAATCAAAACAGGCTCTTGAAAAAGAAAAACGGTTTTCGAGCCCGATAGTAACCGAAATCGCGCCCGCATCCGATTTCTACGTTGCGGAGGATGACCACCACGAATATTACCGCAATAATCCTGACACCCCGTATTCCCGCTTTGTAATACAACCGAAGCTGGAAAAGCTGGGCCTGGAATAAAGCAGTTAGAACAATTCCGGCAAGGAGTTTACACCGAAGTCCGGAAACTCCGTTCTGACTACCCACCTACGTCCTGAGTCACGCGCAATTCAGCTATTTTCGGTAGACTGGCAGGTCGGATAGACTTGGGATATATGTAATGTTATAGTGAATTTTGAGAAACAAAGGGTTCTATAACAGGAGAGGGTTGATCATGAAGATATTGGCGGCAATCGCGGCTGTGGCCTGCATGGGGGCATCGGCACAGGCCGAATGGAATGTGATTTACGAGGATGACTTCGCAGGTGAAGCCGGCCCGGCGCTCAAGACCGAACCGCTGATTAAACCTGCCGGGTTTCAGCATAATGTTGATTGGGTCTCCGACGACGAACTGCTGCTGGACGGAGACGGCCGTATGTACACTGATTCGGAATTAAATACCACCGCCAGGTATAATGTAGACCTTGGATCGATTATTACTGATGACCCTGACATAACAACGATCAGGTGGGAGGCGACAATAAGGACACCATCAATAAGTAACTGGTTTGGTATAGGTTTTTCCAAAGAAGGTGAAAACAGCTTTACATCAGCGGTCTCGGATGTGGGCCCATGGGTTCAATTCAGAAGAGACGGCAGTGGAACTATCCGTGGCGGGGGCGGCACTGACAATGCTTCCGAAATAACATCTTTTAATTATAGCGGCGGGGATTTGGTTGAAGTGGAGTTTCTGTTCAATATAGAGGATCAAACAGTAAGCTTGTGGATTGACGGGAACGCCATTGAGTTTGACGACGGCGCAGGCGGAACGACAACTGAATTTCCGATTGTTCACACCATAAATGGAACGGCCCGGGAACCTGAAATTCGCTGGGCGCAGATTCAGTGGACTAATCAGGATGACATTGATGGGGGCGGGGCATATATATCGCACTCCAGAATATCCGTTTCTGATTGATTCCGACACACTGGTCGGCAATCCTTGTCCTGGTCGTACTTGCACCCGCAAAAGAAGCAGTAAGATCAATTTCTTTTCCGTTTGTAGGGTCGCCGTAAGGCGATTGGTTAGACCCACCGGAACGTCATCAATACTTCGAGTACGAGATCAATTACGATTACGCTTTACCAACCTTTACGTAAACGGGGATTACGTTTGCAGGGTCGCCGTAAGGCGATTAGGCCGTTCAATTCGTACAAAAGGAACCGCCTGACGGCGGCCCTGCAAACAAGGTCGAGCCTTCCAAATAAGGCAGAAGAGAAATCAGTTTCGTTTCGTTAACGGGATTGATCAATTTTACCGGATTGGTGGGCCCGGCAGGACTCGAACCTGCGACCAACGGATTATGAGTCCGGCGCTCTGACCAACTGAGCTACGGGCCCTTCACAGCGAGATATCAGACAATCATTAAACATCAGTTG
>SLRP01000088.1 GCA_007130845.1 Kiritimatiellia bacterium
CTGTTTACCGACCTTGTTACAGCAGACGCTGGACAGCGAATAGACAACATTTCACTCAACATGAAAGCAGAGGCTAAAGAGGAAATGTCGCTCATAAAAGTTGACGGCCCTTTGTCGATTCATGGAGGCGGGCGCGTAACGGACATGCAGATCAATATGGAGTTATGGGCCGGTAATGAGACTTTGCGTGCAATCCTCAAGAGCTCCGGAGACAAAGTAGTAACGGACCATTTCGAGGTTATTGCGAATGCATTCCAAAACCCGGACTTTGCGAGCAAAGTTGAAACTGTGCCGGAGGAGGTTCCTGACCGGGATAAAATGGTCGACACCCATAAGGATAAAATCACTCCTCCCCGGGCACCCGACACAGAACCTGTATGGGCCGGGATTCTGGCCGAACTCGATCTGAAAACAGGGGAATTGATTCTGCCTGGAGAATACAATTTAAAGGAATTGAACCTTCAGGCAAGAGTGGAAGAAGATGTGGTCAGGCTGGAAAAGTTGAATACGCTTCTCGGGGAAAGCCCGGCAAGTGCCGAGGGGAAACTATGGTTCCGATCAGATGCCCCGGCAAAACCGTACCATCTCGAGGCCGAGTTTTCATTGCTCGAATTTGATACGGGCTCTTATCTTCGCAGTGTAGATCCGGATATTATTCCGGTCCTTGACGCTATCATTTCCATGGATGGACGGGTTACCTCGGAGGCCGGAACCCCTCAGCTCCTGCCTGAATACCTGACTGGAGATTTTTCGGTTCACGCAAATGACGGCGTACTGAGGGCATTACGGCGCGGCGCGGCGAGCGAAACACTGGGCCTTGCAGATGCCGCCGGACGGCTGGGAGCCCTGTTGACAGGACAACAGGATGTCGAAGCGGTGAGCAGACTGGTATCTTACTTCAATGCAATTGAAATTGATGAATTCATACTGGAAGCCCGCCGCAATGCCGATCAGACTGTCGACCTTTCAAAAATCATGTTGCGCAACCCTGAAATCCTTATCCAGGGCCGGGGGAAAATCGGTCATATTGATGGACGGGAACCATTGCGGCAGCCGATTGAAATGACGCTGGAAATAGGGGCGCGCGAGCCGTTGTCAAAACTCCTTGATGAACTGAATCTTCTGGAGGATGAGGCCGGCGAAGAGGGTTATAGACCCCTGACCCGAGTTGTTAAGATTGAGGGAAACGCAGGTGAACCGGACCCGCGCGCTTTTTGGCGGATCATTGTTGAAGCAGCCGGCCGCAAACTCATCGGCGGCAGAAAGGGAGACGACGGGGAAAAGAAGGACTCGCCCATTGAAGACCTGCGGGGAATATTTGGATTTTAGGTTACCCTGCTAATTTCAGAAAGGTAACCAGGACAACAAATTCCTCGTTCAAACCGGTCCTTTATTCTGCCTATGCGGTTTCCGCAGGATACAAGGAATGTATTCGACCAAGCGGAATTGGCTTTTCCGGGCACAGCAGAGCGGCGAGTGTTTCCTGAAATTCATTGTTGCGCACCGGGCCGGGTATAATATTCTGCACACCACATCAATATGGACTGGAATCTATGAATACTGAAGAAACTGCACCCGGCAAGCATTTCATACGGCAGATAATAGAGAGGGATGTCAGGTCGGGCAAATGGTCAGGCCGTGTGGTTACCCGCTTTCCGCCTGAGCCCAACGGCTATCTCCATATCGGACATGCAAAGAGCGTATGCCTTAATTTCGGCATGGCCGCGGAATATGGGGGAACATGCCATCTACGCATGGACGACACGAATCCTGTAAAGGAGGAACTTGAATATGTGGAGGCGATAAAGGAGGACGTACGCTGGCTTGGTTTCGACTGGGGAGAGCATTTTCATTATGCATCGGATTACTTCGAGCAAATGTACAAGTATGCCGTAGAGCTGATCAGGCAGGGAAATGCCTATGTCTGCGCGTTGAGCAGTGAGGAGTGGAAAGATTACAGGGGGATCCCGGAAAAGCCGGGGATGGAAAGCCCCCACCGAAACCGGCCGGTTGACGAAAATCTTGAACTTTTTTCCATGATGCGGGCCGGCGAATTTCCGGACGGGGCCATGGTACTGCGCGCAAAAATCGATATGGGATCTCCCAACCTGCACATGCGCGACCCTGTTTTGTACCGTATATTGAAGGCAAAACATCCGCACACCGACGGCGTGTGGTGCATTTACCCCACCTATGACTTTGCCCACTGCCTTGAGGACTCAATTGAAGGGATAACCCATTCGTTGTGTACGCTTGAGTTCGAAGTTCACCGACCACTGTATGACTGGATTCTGGATAAGCTGGGCATCCATCATCCGCAACAGATAGAGTTCGCCAGGCTCAATATGACTTACACCGTAATGAGCAAACGAAAACTGATCAACCTCATCAATGAAGGATATGTAGACGGGTGGGACGATCCGCGCCTGCCGACCGTGCGCGGCATGAGGCGCCGCGGGGTAACACCGGCGTCAATTCGTAACTTCTGCGAGCGTATAGGTGTTACAAAATACGACAGCCTCACCGACACTGCGTTGCTGGAACATTTCATCAGAGACGACCTGAACCGTCATGCGACGCGGGCCCTGGCGGTTCTGAATCCGGTAAAGCTGATTATCGAAAATTACCCGGAAGACGAGGAAGAGGAATTCGACGCTGTCAACAATCCCGAGAGTCCGGATGCCGGAACCAGGAAGATCCCCTTCGGCAGGGAGCTCTACATTGAACGGGAAGACTTTATGGAGGATCCTCCAAAGAAATATTACAGGCTTGCCCCGGGACGGGAGGTACGCCTGAGGTACGCCTGTCTTATCACATGCACAGGAGTCAAAAAAGACGAGGTTTCCGGAGAAATCGAGAAGATTTATTGCCGTTGGGATCCGGATTCCCGAGGTGGGGGAGCTCCTGACGGACGGAAGGTAAAGGGAACCATACACTGGGTATCTGCACGCCACGCCGGAGAAGCGGACGTCAGGCTCTACGACAGGCTATTCAATGTTGAGGAACCGGGCGCGGATAATGGGGAGGATTACCTGACGCATATCAATCAAGATTCCCTGAGGACAGTGAAGGCCAAAGTTGAGCCCTCTTTGATGAACGCGGCCGCAGGAAGCCATATTCAATTCGAACGCCTTGGCTACTTTTATGCAGACCATGTCAATTCCAAGCCTGGCAAGCCGGTGTTCAATCGCACCGCCACCCTGAGAGATCAATGGGCCAAGAAAGGACAATGACCATCGTTCACAGGGATTATTGCCGCATCTCTACACATGGTCCTAAACCATTTCATGTGGAAAGATGCGCCAGGAGTACACTGTCAACCCGGCTTTACCGGACCACTGGTATTCCCTTGTCCGTACGGATATGTTAGTTTTTTGTTGTGAGCCATCAGTTCATCAGTTCAGGCACGGACAAACTCGATTCCGTAATTCAGGGGTTTCAGCCCGGTGACAATGTGGTCTGGCAGGTGGACTCGCTCGACAGTTATCGTTTTTTCGCGGAGCCTTTCATTTCAAGGTCCATCGAAGCCGGCCGCACCTGTCTCTACATACGTTTTGCGGATCATGAGCCCATACTTGCCGAACGCAGCGAATTACATGTAGTTGAGGTGGATCCCAAGCCCGGTTTCGAAGCATTCAGCGGGGATGTACACCGGATCATCAATGATCATGGCCGGAAAACCTTTTATGTGTTCGATAATCTCACTTCACTGGTTTCGCTGTGGGCCACGGATGAACTGCTTGCCAATTTTTTCCAGGCAACATGTCCGTTCCTGTATGAACTTGATACCGTCGCCTTTTTCGCGCTGGGGCGCGGGTCTCATGCTTACCGGTCCGTAGCGCGAATCCGGGAAACCACGCAGGTGTTGATAGATGTTCATTATTCCCATGAACAAATGATCGTACACCCTCTTAAAGTACGAAACCTTAACGATCCGGTCGCCCTTTCGCCTTATATTGCGGAACCCGATAGATGGACGCCCTTGATGGTTGAAGATTCGGCTCGTGATACGGGCGAGGCAATCGGGGCCGCTGCCCCATGGGTAAACGTGTACCAGGGCTTGAAGAAAATACTGGAGGAGGGAGATCCGGAAGCCGAGCTCAGCCCCCGGACACAGGAACTGCGAACCGCTTTATCCAATATGTTGTTCGGCAGCGACCCTGAACTGAACCGCCTGGCCGACGGCTATCTCTCCATTAAACAAATCTGTGATATACGCGACCGTATGATCGGATCGGGACGGGTTGGAGGAAAGGCGGCCGGAATGATACTGGCCCGTGCGGTGTTGTCACGGAAATGGGGAGGCCGAACCATGATGGAAGGTCCGGAAAACTCGGATTCATGGTTTATCGGGTCGGACGTGTTCTATACATACCTGATACGCAACGCCCTTTTTCGTCTTCGCCTTCAACTCACGCAAAAAAAGAATGTATCCCAGGAGGATTTCGAGGAAGCCGAATCCAGATTTCTTGCGGGGCAGTTTCCGAAGGATGTCTTTGATTCTTTTCGCAGTATTCTGGAAACCATTGGGGAAAACCCCATAATCGTGCGTTCGAGCAGTCTGCTGGAGGACGGTTTCGGCAATGCGTTCGCAGGCAAATATCTGAGCGTGTTTTGTGTTAATCAGGGATCCATTGATGACAGGCTTAAAGCCCTGGCAACGGCAGTTAAGCAGGTTTACGCCAGCACGCTTAATCCTGATGCCTTGACCTACCGGCACCGCCGCGGACTTGCCGAAACAGATGAACAAATGGGCATACTTATTCAAAGGGTCGCGGGGGGCGCGCGCGGCAGACACCATTACCCGCTGCTCGCAGGCGTTGCATTCTCCCGCAATCTCCACGTGTGGACCGACCGCATAGATCCTATGAAGGGGGTTATTCGCCTTGTATTCGGGCTGGGAACAAGGGCAGTTAACAGGATTGAACGCGATTACCCCAGAATGATCGCGATCAGCCATCCCGAGCTGCGCCCCGAAATAGGAGAGGAGATAATCCGCTATTCCCAGCGCGACGTGGATCTTCTTGATCTGAACACAAACGCCTTCGAAATAAGAAATTTTAAAGACGTCATTAAAGGGGAATATCTTCCCGGCATCCATCAGTTGATTTCATTTCAGGACGGCGGCAATGTAACGGACCCGATAGTCAACCTGCCCAGGATTAAAGGCGGACAACCCATACTCACTTTCAATAACCTTATCCGCAACACTGGATTCGTGCGTATAATGGGAGAACTCCTGGAAGCCCTGGAGAAGGCCTACGGACATCCGGTAGACACGGAATTTGCCGCGGAACTGTCCGGGTCAGGAGATCCCGTCATTAACTTACTGCAGTGCCGGCCATTGACCCTCCCCGGAGGCATAGACCGTATCAAATGGCCGGAAGGCATACCCAAAAACCGGATACTCTTCCGTTCCAACCGATTTATTAGCGGAGGCAGGATACCCGATATCCGGTTCATAGTGTATATAGACCCTAGAAAATACAGCGCCTTGCGGGACTTGGAGTTAAAAAAATCCCTTCCCCGAATGATAGCGCGGCTTAACCGTCATTTCGAATTGCACAATGAGACTGTGATAATGATGGGACCAGGACGGTGGGGAAGCACTAACCTGGATCTGGGAATTCCGATCGGGTATGCGGACATCGATCACGTGTCGGTATTGGTAGAAATATCCAGAGAAGAGGCAGGACATGTTCCCGAAGTTTCCTATGGGACACACTTTTTCCAGGACCTCGTGGAGGCAAATACCATTTATCTTCCAGTGTATCCGGATGATGAGGAGAGCGGCTTCAACGAACGGTTCTTCCGAAACGCGCCCAACGCCCTTCACCGTTTTATAGATGACAGCAGGCGTTATGGGGACACATTGCGGCTGATAGACGTTCCCGAGGTTACAGACGGCGCGACGGCATGTCTGCTTGCCGATCCTGAACAGCGCAGGGCAATGTGTTATCTGCAGGAGTGAACCGTGTTCAACATTGAGCGAGCCTAATACCTTGCAATTTACTCATAACATCTGTAGACCATATCGGATATTTTCAGACATTGCCGGAAGTAACAGAAGGGATCTCCGATGAGCGAAGAGTTAAATCCATTTAAAATTGCCCAGAAACAGTTTGACGAAGCCGCGGAAATGCTCGGACTCGACAACGCCATGAGGGAACTGCTGCGCTGGCCGCGCAGGGAATACAAGTTTACCATACCGGTGCGGATGGATGACGGGTCCACGAAGGTGTTTCACGGTTACAGGGTGCAGTATAATGACGCCCGCGGACCCAATAAGGGAGGTCTGAGATGGCATCCGGAAGAAACAATCGATACCGTCCGGGCGCTTGCTGCCTGGATGACATGGAAAACAGCCGTTGTGGATATCCCTCTTGGTGGAGGAAAAGGGGGTGTGACCTGCGACCCGAAAAAACTATCCGACGGCGAGAAGGAACGGCTTGCCCGCGGATGGGTCAGAATGATTGCTCGCGAACTCGGGGAACACCGGGATGTTCCTGCGCCTGATGTTTACACCACACCGCAGATCATGGCGTGGATGATGGATGAATTTGAAGCAATAGTTGGACGATCGCATCCGGCTGTAATAACCGGCAAACCACTGCCGTTGGGCGGATCACAGGGACGGAATGACGCCACCGCGAGAGGCGGCGTATATACTGTTCGTGAAGCATGCAAGGTACTGAATGTGGATCCGCATGGAACTTATGCCGTACAGGGATTCGGCAATGCCGGCCAGTATGCCGCTTTGCTGCACAACGAGGTTCTTGGAGGAGGCAGGCTGGTTGCCGTATCCGATACAAGCGGGGGCATCCACGTTCAGGACGGAATGGATCCTCAGGATATTGTTGATCATAAACTTAAGACTGGAAAGGTAACCGGTTTCCCCGGATCCAAATCAATCAGTAACGAGGAACTGCTGGAACTGGATGTCAATGTTCTTTATCCGTCAGCCTTGGAAAATGTAATTCACAGTCGGAACGCGGACAATATAAAGGCGCGGATATGTTGCGAGCTCGCAAATGGCCCCACCACACCTGAGGCGGATGATATCCTGTACAGGAACGGGGTGCACGTCATACCTGATTTCCTTGCCAATGCCGGTGGGGTAACAGTGAGCTATTTCGAACAGGTTCAAGGCACATATAACTATTACTGGACACTAGAGAAAATACATCGCGACCTGGATGATAAAATGACAGCGGCATACCACAGCGTTTTGGAAATGCAGCGGGACATGAAAGTACAACCCCGGATGGCAGCCTATCTGGTTTCGGTGGCCCGTGTAGCCGAAGCCGTAAAGCTTCGCGGATGGGTATAGACACAGGGACAGACACCTTGTTGTCTACAGCCTACCAACAAATGGAATACCGCTAAACTGTTCCACTGTTTCTCTGTCCCTGTTGGCTCCTCTGTTGGCTCCGTCCTGCGGGCCAAGGAGGAAGGCCGCATGAAAAAGCCTCTTGATTGAACAAGAAGCCTGCCCGTAGCTGTAAACCGGTTGAATCACCAATTGAAGTTAAGAATTGGCAGGACTTTCCATGACTCCTTGCCGGTTGCTATATTAACAATACCGATCTGAAGTCCGTCCAAATGACGAGTGATGTTCAAGGCTCCGAGCTGAAGTCCGGACACGGAGGCCGCACGGTTAATCAACCCCAACTGAACCCCCGCCAGCGAATCGGAACAGTTGAATATCCCGAATTGTCCCCCGGCAACATCGCCCTTTGTATAATTCGTCAGCCCTGCCTGCGCCCCGGTAACATTGCCGTTCACCCAGTTGAACAGGCCTTCCTGAACGCCTCTGACCTGCAGGTTAACGTAATTGAACAAACCAAACTGAAAACCCGACATCGTATCGTCCACGCGGTTTAACAGACCTATATCCAGGCCTGCCACGTCCAGGTTGCGCCCGTGGACAAGGTTGATACGCAGGCCGTGTATGTCAGTATCAGCCCTTTGAACCTGGACAGGGGAAAACAGGGAGAGTTGAAACGGCTTCACACCTTCAGAAGCCCGCGCATCAACTATGGTCACAAGCAACAACATGCACACAGACAAACTGAAAAAGGCTTTACCGTTCTTCATGACAATCTCCATCTTGATTATTGGCGGCTCACGCGTTCACCTTGATAGTTAACCATTACGGGAACGGGGATCAAGATCAAATCACCTGCTCCACAACTACCCCGCCTTATTTCGGGATAGGGTTTTAACGGAAAAAGTCTCTGCCGCTTGTCAGCGAGGCCATGGCGTGCTACAGAAGTTGGTGTTTAGTTTTTTTGAACATCAAACAAGGAGATACCAGGCAATGCCACGAACAGACCTGTCAGGGAACATGTTGATAGCCCAGAGCGGCGGGCCAACGGCCGTTATCAATCAAAGCCTAGTGGGGGCGATTCTAGAGGCCAAGAGAAGAAAACAGATCACGAAAATCTATGGTGCACTTCACGGCATCAAAGGCATCCTGGATGAAAACCTGGTTGATCTGGGCCGCGAATCCAAGGCCACACTGGAAGCAGTTGCCAAGACTCCTTCGTCCGCCCTTGGGTCGGTACGCAAGAAACCTACGACGGACGACTGTAGAAAAATCTTCTCAGTCCTCAAAAAATATAACGTGAGGTATTTTTTCTATATCGGAGGAAACGATTCCGCCGAGACTACGCACATCATCAACGAGGAGGCCCGTAAGGCGGATTACGAGTTGCGCTGTTTTCACATATGCAAAACCATAGACAATGATCTTCGCCGCAACGATCACACGCCCGGATTTGCCAGCGGTGCGAAATTCGTGGCTCAGGCTTTCATGGGTGACAACCTGGACAACAGGGCTCTGGCCGGCGTAAAAATCAATGTGGTAATGGGACGACATGCCGGATTCCTAACAGCTGCTTCAGCGCTTGCCAGGGTTTATCCTGATGACGGCCCTCACCTGATTTATCTCCCGGAAAGACCGTTCGCAATGAGTCGATTCCTTGCGGATGTGAAGCGGGTATATGCCAAACACGGCAGATGCGTTGTTGCAGTATCCGAAGGCATCTCCGACAAGAACGGCACACCCATTGCGAGCCTTTTCACCAAGGAGGTCGATGCCCACGGCAACGTGCAGTTGAGCGGGACCGGCGCCCTTGGCGATCTGCTTGCGTCCCAGGTGCGGGAAAAAACAAAAATATCCCGTGTGCGTTCGGACACATTCGGCTATCTCCAGCGCTCCTTTCCGGGCGTGGTATCCGAGGTTGACTCGAGGGAAGCGCGCGCGGTTGGCCGCGAAGCGGTAAAATTCGCAACCGGCGGTCACTCGAGCGGCAGCGTCGCAATTCAACGGAAGCGAGCGAAAAACTATCGAGTGGAATACATACGGGTTCCTCTCAGCAGTGTCGCTAAGGAAACCAGACACATGCCGGCATCACACATCAACAAGGCCGGCAATGATGTCACAAGTGCATTTGTAGAATACGTGCGTCCGCTGGTTGGCCCCCTGCCCAGGATTGGACGCCTGAAGGCATATCAGGTTAAGAAGAAAAAATGATGAGTTGCCGGTGATTGCCGTTCGTCAATATGAATGACCTTTAAACTTACGAATCCGCCTCTTATAAGGGGCGGATCTGAATTTGCCGTTTGGAAGCGAACCACCATATGGCATTGGCCGATGTATTAAAAAGCCGATCAACCATAGGCATGCAACGTTGATATAATGTCCGATAGAGCGAAGGTTTATTTTAACAGCCCTCAATCGACTCTAAACATACGCCCGTTATTCTTATGAAACTGGTTATGCATATAGCCGCAGCGGTATTGCTTGCCTGCGCCGTCTCCGGTTCAGAGTCTGGCCCTCTTCCTGACGGCGATGCCCTGATGGAGCAGGTACGCAGGGCATTGCCCGAGGAACCTATGCGTATAGATGCTGAGCTTAGAACGCAGAATCACCGTGGAGAGATCATAAGGGTTCTCAATGCGCGCATCGACCTTCACTGGGGCGCGGATATACCGGAGGCCGAATATCATATCCGGGACCGTTTTGGAGTTCAGCGCGAGCGGTTCCGGATATCATGGCCTTCGGGCGAAGATCCTGAATACGAGTATGCAAAGGGGGACCCGCTTCAACATGCTCCTGTTCCCGGCTTATTCGAAAGAATCGAAGGCACGGAGATCAGCTGGGCGGACCTGACACTCTCATTCCTGTGGTGGCAAGGAGCGGAAACAGTTGGAACGGATCAGAGGCGCGGCCGGTTCTGCTATGTCGTGGATGTTTCACCCGCCGATCTAACGGAAGACACCTATTCGAGGGTCCGCATGTGGGTGGACCCTGAGACAAGTCTATTGCTGCAGGCGGATGCGTTCGACGTTGAAGGTAATGCAATGCGGCGTCTGCAGGTAAAGAGCCTTCGACGAATCAACGATGTCTGGATGGTACAGGATCTGGATGTGCATAGACTACCCTCCAGAAACAAGACAACTCTCCGGGTCAGGGATCTGACCGTACAGAACTCACGATGAACCGCACGGGTCACGCTTATCCCTGCCGCTGAGGTCGTTAATCCGAGGACTCGCTACTGTGAAGTGCCGCATTAAAGGTTCCTTTATTTCTGGATGATTGTCATGCGTGTTCGCTGATGTAATACACATGTATTTCCTCCTCTTCTCATTATACATTGAAATTACTCCACAATTTGCGTATAGGAAGCCCCATGACGGAGGAACCAAGAACAACCATCGATATACAAAAACTCATCACTCAGCACCCTGCTGAAGTAGCGGAGGTTATATCCCAACTTCCTGATGAGGAGGCCGTTGACCTTCTGCACAGGCTGTTCCAGAGGCGGAAGGCTGCTTCAACCCTTGGTGAAATGGAGCCGGAAGAGGCGGCACGACTGTTCATTAGCCTCAGCCGAAATGAAAAGGTTCAGATCATCGAACGCATGTACCCGGACGACGCAGTTGACCTTCTGGAAGAGCTTCCGGATGAAATGGTCGAAGAGTTGCTTGCCCGCCTTGACCGGCAGGAATCCGAAGAGCTGAGCGAGCTGTTGAATTATCCCCAGGATACGGCAGGCGGCCTCATGTCGCCGGATATAGTTACCATCCCGGTTGATGGAAATTCTCAGGAGACAATTGACCGTCTTCGCAGCATAGCCGACGCCGAAACCGTGTACTACCTTTATGTCGTCGACCACGACCGCAAACTTGTGGGTGTTCTGACATTGAAGGATCTGGTCTTCGCCCCTCCCGACAGGCCCATCGCAGATATCGTATACCGGGACGTGGTGAAACTGCCCGTGGATATGGACGCTGAAGAGGTCGCGAATATATTCGATAAATACAATTATCTTGCCCTGCCCGTGGTAGACGGGGAAAACCGGCTTCTTGGAATAGTAACAGTTGACGATGTAATGGATCAGATGCGCGAGGAAACAACGGAGGACTTCCTGCGCATGGCCGGCATACCTGCTGGTGAAGAACACCCATTGGAAGAAGTGCCTTCCTCCGTCAAAAAACGTCTGCCATGGATGATGGCAAACATATTCTTCAACCTTGTGGCAGTTATAGGCGTAGCGGTTTTCGAGGAATCCATTGCTCAAGTGGCCTTTCTAGCTGTTTTGATGCCCATAGTGTCGGATATGGGAGGGAACGTGGCCATGCAGGCGATGTCCGTTGTCATACGAGGAATCGCCGTCGGACAGGTTGCGTGGAGTCAGGTTATGCTGGTATTGCGCAAGGAGCTCATGGTGGGTTTTATCAATGGAGCGGTATTGGGGCTTCAACTCAGCATCATTACGTATGTCTGGCGGGGAAATATCTATCTGGGACTGGTCGCCGCCATGGCATTGTGGCTGAACACTGTGCTGGCAACGATGATCGGGGCATTTTTCCCTTTCATTATGAAGAAGCTGGGTTTCGATCCTGCAATGATGTCAGGGGCAATAATTACAACCATTACCGACTTGTGCGGGTTTTTCATGTTTTTAGGTTTGGCAACCATGTTTTTGCATCACATCGTATGAGGTCATGTGAACGTATGTCTTGATATTCAACCCGCAATAGGGCAGCTCGCGGGAGTGGGAAGGTACACCAGAAGCCTGGCGGAGTACCTCGGCAAACAGGCAGGGCCGGACGAGCTTACATTATTCTATTTCGACTTTTCCGGGCGAGGCAGGCCTTTTCCCGTCAATTCCGCCCGGCACAAGGTCGTGCGCTGGTGTCCCGGCCGCGTTGCGCAAAAGGCATGGAACATCATCGGATGGCCGCCTTTCGACTGGTTCGCCGGTTCCGCGGACGTCTATCATTTTCCAAATTTCGTAAGGCCTCCTTTGAAGAAAGGCCGGTCTGTGGTAACCATTCACGATGTCTCGTTCCTCCGCTTTCCGGATACTACAGAGAGGAAAAACCTTCATCACCTGCGCACGCAAATCAGAAATACCGTAGAGTGCGCGGATATGATCGTGACCGATTCCAGGTTTTCAGCAGGAGAGATCATGGAGCTGCTTGATGTGCCTGAAGACAGGGTACAGGCCGTTCATCTAGGCTTGACTCCCAACATGGCATCTACGGACACAAATGCCATAGGCGCCATGCGAAAGGCCCTCATGCTTGACCGCCCATACATCCTTTTCGTGGGTACTCTTGAACCCAGGAAAAATCTTCCATTCCTTATTGAAACATATGAAAAACTCGAATTCTTCGACGGCGACCTGGTGCTGGCTGGAATGCGCGGATGGAAATACGGCCCGATCCTTGACAGGATACGAATCTCGTCGCGAAAGGATACTATCCGGTATCTGGAATATGTTGATGAACAATATATGCCGGCATTGTACGCCGGAGCGGAGGCATTTGTGTACCCATCACTTTATGAAGGGTTTGGTTTCCCTCCCCTTGAGGCAATGATGTGCGGGACACCGGTGATATCATCAACCGCCGGATCGCTGCCGGAAGTTCTTGGTATATCGGCAGAGTTTATTCCGGGATTTGACTCTGATAATTGGGCCGGAAGGATACAGGCTTTGCTTGAGGACAATGCCAGGCTTGAAACGTTGAAGGATTCCGGGAAACAACATGCTTCGTCATTCAGATGGGAAGAGACAGCCGGCAAGATGTGGGAAATTTACAGACATGTATCAGGATAAATATGAGAATGATCTTGAGACGGCATCTCCAGCGGGTCTGATCCCTGCATAGGCCCCGGTTTCAGTCATGTCAACACACGTATTATTGTTTAACGCACAGGCTGGAAGATAATCAGGAACAACATTTAATAATGGGTGCTTACTCGTGAAGATTGGAATAGATGCAAGATGGATTTTCCCGGAAATCACCGGTATAGGCACTTATACCCAGGAATTGATCCGTCATATTGCGCGCATTGACAGTGAAAATGCATACGTACTTTACTTCGACAATCAGGAGGTCCTTGAGCGCACTTTTGAATTCGCCGGTCTCAGCGACATGACGAATGTTCACACCAGGATGCTTAATTACGGTTTGTTTTCCGCCGCAAACCAGTTACGCATGCCCGGTGCCCTCAGGAAGGACGGCATAGACCTGTTTCACTCGACGAACTACATGATCCCCTTCCCCTCATTTCCAAGACGAAGGAGCCGCCGACGTATAAAATGCGTAGTTACGATTCACGACCTGATACCAATGATCTTTCCGGATCACGCTCCGCGTTCCAGGAAGTCACGCTTCTTTCCATTGTATCGTCGCCTGATGTACGAGGTAGGCGCCCGCTCCGACGCCATAATAACGGTAAGTAGTTCGTCGAAACAGGACATCATCGGTCACCTGAGAATCCCGGTATCCGGACGGGACAAAGTGATTTCCATTCCAGAGGGGGTATCGGAAATGTACTCGCCCGGGACACGCAAAGTGGTTAAGAACGGCAAATGCATACTTTATGTCGGTCGTCAGGACCCTTACAAGAATGTTGCAGGCCTGATAGAGGCATTCGAAAAGGTAATTCGCAACCGGATTCCCGAGGCAAGACTGCGTATAATCGGTCCGCGCGATCCCCGGTACAGGGATGTTGATGAAATGATCGAATCCAGACAGCTTGGAGATGCCGTGCGATGGACGGGGTATGTTGACGGAGAAGAACTCATCCGGGCTTACCGCGAAGCTGATGTATTCGTGCTGCCTTCGCGCTACGAGGGTTTCGGTCTACCTGTACTGGAGGCAATGGCCTGCGGAACACCGGTTATTTGCAGCAATCGGAGTTCACTTCCGGAGGTTGCAGGAGATGCAGCCGTGCTGGTTGACCCGGACGACATCGAGGGTCTGACCGGAGCAATTGTTTCCGTACTTACCGATTCCGACCGGTCTGACCGTCTTCGCGTCAAGGGATTACAGCGCGCAGCTCTTTATTCATGGCGCCGCACAGCCGAAGAAACGCTGGAAGTTTATAAAAAGGCTGTTGAATAACCTCGAGATGGCGGAGTTTATACGGGTTGACCCGGGATACGCGCCGTTATTCTGCATAATATGATGACAAGATCGTGTCTATTCCCTAAATTGCATCTCCATCATGAATTATCCTGAAGAATGGAAAACACTGAATATCGCTCTGTCGCACGACTGGCTAACGGGAATGCGCGGGGGTGAGCGCGTGCTCGAATTACTATGCGAGGGATTTCCTAACGCCCCCGTCTTCACATTGATTCATGATGAGAGCAGAATATCAGAGGCCATTAACCGACATCATATCACGACATCCGCGTTGCAGAACGTTCCAGGCATCTTCAAGGTATATCGTTATTTTCTCCCGTTCTATCCGTGGATTATAAAACGAATGAGGCCTCCCGAGACGGACCTGGTGCTCAGCACAAGCCACTGCATAGCCAAAGGCCTGCCTCTAGATCATGATACAAAGCATGTATGCTACTGTTTCACCCCGATGCGGTATGCATGGAGTTTCTATGATGAATATTTCGGCAGGAATCCGGTCAAGAAGGCCCTGTTGTCTCCAATTTTAAGACAACTGCGTTATTGGGACAGGCAAACTTCAGACCGGGTGGACAGGTTTGTCGCCATCAGCAATCATGTTCGCGGAAGAATCGAAGAGTATTACGGCAGAGAAGCCGATGTAGTGTATCCCCCTGTAGACACGGAGCGGTGCACACCCGGTGAACCGGGTAATGACGGATACGATCTGATAGTATCCGCCCTGGTGCCTTATAAACGGGTTGATCTTGCAATCTCAGCCTATAACCTGAGCGGATTTCCGCTGAAGGTTGTCGGAACCGGCACGGAATACGCCGCCCTCAAGGCACAGGCAAATTCAAACATAGAATTTACGGGATGGCAAACCGACAAGTCGATAGTAGAGCTGTATCGTAGATGCCGTTTCCTTATTTTCCCGGGTGAAGAGGATTTCGGCATCGTCCCGGTGGAGGCAATGGCTTGCGGTAAACCCGTGGTTGCATACGGGTCCGGAGGTGTCTGCGAATCGGTAGTCAACGGGGAAACCGGCATATTTTTCAATAAACAGACTGAACAGGATCTCCTGGAAGCGGTTGAAAAATGCTCTTCAGTAAAGTGGGATCCGGCATTGATACGCCGCAACGCTGAGAGATTCAGCTCACAACATTTCATAAACGGCATTGCCGCAAGCATACGCGCTGTTTGAAGTGACGGCATGCAGCATATTAAGCATCAATATAACCCGGCCGATTGATGGATTAAGAGGGCGGCTTGGTTTCCTTGTCTGATTTATCTGTAATGGCGCTTTCAAGCGCCGTGATACGACCGTTCCATATTTCCCATTCCTGCTTAAGGCGTTCCCGCAGGGTATTCCAGGATGAATTCTCCAGGCTCAGCGGCGACACCCACCCTGAAAGAACAGTTTCATAAATATGTATGGCGCGCTCCGCGCATCTCTCAATGGAGACGGCCTTCACTGAATTTCTCGCGTTTGCACGCAGGCGCTCAATATCGGACCCGGGCAGACCGACTGTCCAGGTCAATGCTCTTATGAATTCGTAAAGATCATTTTCCGCGACCAGCCTTCCATTTTCCCGGTCGCGAACGATTTCCCGCGCCCCAGGTGCGTCCATGGCCACCACTGGAACCCCGGCAGCCATGGCCTCGGCAATGACCATTCCCTGCGTCTCCGTTTTTGAAGCGAAAGCAAACAGATCCATTGCATGGTACGCGTCAGCAAGCTCGCGGCCGGTCAGTTTCCCGGTGAAAATTACCCGGTCGGCAATGCCGGCCTTTTCGAAAGTATGCCGCATTTCCTGTTCCGACGGCCCTTTTCCTATTACCACGGCAATATGCCGTTCGGGGTCCTCTTTAATGAATCCAGCAAATGCATCAGCAAGAAATCCGCAGTTTTTCTCCGGAGCGAGCCTGCCCACGTGACCTGCCAGGATAAGATCCGGTGAAAGGCCATGTTGTTTACGGAAACATTCACCGTCGCCGCCCGCAAAACGATCTATATCTATTCCTGTAGGCAGGTCGGTAATCGGCGTGGTTACGCCGCGGTTCAGCAGGATTTCCAGGATGCTCTTGCTTGGGGCAATGACATGATCGCATAGGTTGCAGTATTCCACGGCCAATCGCCTGGCAAACCTTCGAATAGGCACTGAGTCGGCCGGAACATAATGAGTATAGAACTCGTACATCGTGTGATAGGTAAACACCAGAGGAGTACCCAGAGTAGCGGACATTCGAAGGGCTGTGTCTCCCAGCAGAAAAGGATGATGGGAATGTATTATATCCGGCCTGAACTTCTTTGCCTTGTGGATCAATACCGGGGTCAAGGCAATACTTACTGAAAAATCACTGCCGTTGAAATTTTGGAAGGCCGGCACTCGAATAACATCCTCTTCCTCGTCCGGCATGTTCTCGAATTCCGGCGCAATAATAGTAACGTGATGCCCCATGTCGCGATAGGCTTCGGAGAAGGTATAGACCGAGTTTGCAACTCCGCCAACATGGGGCAAATAAGTATTTGTTATCATCAAAATATTCATACTTTTCGTATTCTCCTCACCGAGGCCTCACCCTTGGAAACCGGTTCAACCTTTACGGTTTCCTGTCCGGGAAAGGCAACGACAATGCCTGTTGGAGGATTATGCCAACGGGCTTCCCACGAGACGTGAAAGTCGGTCCGTCGCAGCTCAATTTCAACTTCAATGCTTCCGAATGTTGTAAGTCCAGGGCCGAATGACAATACACTGCCAGGCGATTGCCAGTCCCTGATAATGCCTGAGCCAATGACCAGCTCTCTGCCTTCCTCACGCACAAACATGTTTCGCAGCATCATGACCCATTCCGCAGAAGCCCAGGCATGATGCCCGTCTCCCATGCAACCGCCGAGCGTTCGTGGATGAATGGCTTCGGGCCATTGTCCCGTTGGCGATGCGAGATCAGCCACGGCATTCACAAGGTCCATGAATCTCGGGTCGCCAGATCGCAACAGAATCTGGGCGATGTGCAGCGTAAGGTAGGCGTTTATACCGGAATGGATCATGTCCTGGAAAAAACCTCCCTTAACAAAACAATGTTTCATCAGAAATTCCGCCGTATCGCACAGCCTGGGGTCATCTCCGGGCCATAGTTGAAGGGGGTATCCTGCCGATAGAGACCCGATCGCGCCTGCGTCCAGACGCCGGTACGGAGACGCAGGCATGGCCGGACGTCCAAGTCTCTCCCTGCATTCCGCAAGTGTGTCGGATATGCGTTGAAGATATGCGGCGGATTCCGAGTCAAGGCGATCCGCCTCTTCATGATCCCCTCCGCGACGCAGAAGTTCCGCCGCCGACAGCAATCCGGCTACACTCCAGAAGTTATCCCAATAATAGTAATCGTTTGGACCCAGATGCTCGGCGCTGAAACCAGGAGGCATTAGACCCGCATGGGCGGAATGCGGTTTGCTATCCGACCTCTTGCGCAGTATCCAGTGCGCCCCTTTTTTTATAGGCGTCAGCCACCTATCCGGCACTTTCGAACCGGTGATGGTTACATATCGGTTCATGATCCATAACGCTTCGCCGTTTGAATCCCATTCTCCGTCCTGTGAATGGAAAAATCCCGTGACCTTTTGACGTCCGGGATATCTGGATAGCGCCCGATATGGCTGACTGGTGAATCCGGCGCAGAGAAGTGCGTTCAGAAGAAAGGCCGCATCACGAAACCAGAACCTCTTATAGGTGTAGGGGCCGGGATAAACGTCATCCGGAGACAGCAGAATCAGGGTGTAGACGGCCTGGTCGTACAGCTCCATGCAACGGCGGTCGGGCACGTTTAATCGAGCAGACCCCGACAGCACCTCTTTCCAACTTGTATATACGGACCGTTTAGCGGTCCTGTCCAGAGTCTCGTCTTCCGCCAGGAACACCCGCACATTCACGGTCCTGTCCAGTCCCGGCTCCATTCGATACAGTGAGGCCGCGGTCGCCATCCCGGTTGAACACTCGGAATATTCCTTTTCAATACCGTCCGGCAACCTGAATAATACGTCACCGTCAAGGTAATTGGAGGAAAAGCTTCGATCAGCGGGCTCGCAGAATTGCAGAACGCGGCGCCCGTTAATGTGCCAGGTGCAACGGTCCTTTTCCTGCTCCACTTTTTCAATAAGGCTTACCCCTTCAGGATTGGCCGGCCTCAAGGTGACAGCCAGCCATGCGGGGCCGGTATACCGACCGGTATATTGTATATTGCATACAGGCTGGCCGTCATCATCGGATACGTAAACAACACTGCTGAGCGAGGCATTTCCGGATTGATGCCTGGTTTCTATTTCAAGGCGGTCTTCGGCCAATGCCAAGCTTTGATCCGAAGTCTTCTGTTTTGAAGGAAAAACATGAAGCCTGTCTTCAGTAATGATCCACGCATCTATAGACCAGCCGTCATAAAACGGCGTAACCAATCCCCCGGGATCAACAATGGGATAAACCGGCATGCCGGGTAAACCGGTTGCTGTCCAGTTTCGATGCGCCAAATTGACATGCGTCAAAGAAAACGCACGTGGAATGAAAGCGACGTCTTCCGGGTCGAACTGGCGTTCGACCCAGTAAGGCCATACCCAGTCGAGATTATGTTGAATAGCGCGTGTATTGAGCAAACCCCTCGCATGAAATATCAAGCCAGCGCGTATGAGCTCCAACGGCTCGTCCACTTCCGAAGGGTGCGCAAAACGTCTTAATCGGGACAACACCGCCACCGGGTCAATAAAACCCTGCCGCAGGGCCGCCCGCCGAACAAACAACCTCCAGAACCATCCCTTTATCGATTTCACGATATGTAACGAGTACAACCTGTGAAATATCAATTCAAATGAAGAATTGCGCGGAGGCCCAAATATTCCCTATAACGCTACCCTGCGTTGAATATCCGTCATTGCCCTAAAAGCATGATTTACAATGCACTAGACGGCGTGTGTAATAACCTGGATAAGAGGAATATTTCGGAGGATCGGCAAATGAATGAACGACGGGTTGAAACAGCGGTACTGGGAGCGGGCACGGCCGGACTGGTTGCGCTCAGGGAGATTCGCAACGTAAACGAGGATTTTGCGCTTGTAAACAAGGGGCATTACGGCACGACATGCGCACGTGTAGGTTGCATGCCGTCAAAGGCGCTCATACAGGTAGCTCACGATTATCACCGCAGACATGTTTTCGGCCGGGAAGGTATAGGCGGAGCGGCCGGCATGACGATAAACCTTGAAGCAGTCATGAAGCATGTGCGCAGTCTAAGGGATAGATTCACGGGTGGCATGATCAAGAAAACCGAAAGATTCGGCGATCGAAACATACGTGGTCACGCGCGTTTTCTTGAACCCGGTGTAATCGATGTGGAAGGACAGATAATTCATGCTGAGAGAGTGGTCATAGCGACAGGAACACACCCTGTCGTCCCCGAAGAGTGGCGGGAATTTGGAGACAGGATTCTCACGAGCGACACGATATTTGAACAGGAAACAATCCCGTCATCCATGGCGGTAATAGGTTTGGGTGTCATAGGCACTGAGCTTGGACAATCGCTTGCGAGGCTGGGCGTCGAAGTGGTCGGGATTGGCAGATCGGACCGGATCGCCGGACTGAGCGACCCTGAAATCAAGCAGGCGGCAGCGGATATCCTTAAGGCAGAATTTGAATTGTGGCAGGGACACCCTGCGGAGTTGGAGCCGGACGGCGACGGGCTGCGTGTTACGGCCGGAACACGCAGCCGAAAGGTGGAGAAGGCCCTTGTCTGCATCGGACGCAGTCCCAACGTGGAAGGCCTTGGACTTGAAAATCTTGGAGTAGAATTAAGAGACGATGGTTTGCCGGTTTACAACCCTGAAACACTGCAGGTTGGCGATCTTCCCATCTTCATCGCGGGGGACGTTAACGGGGATAAACCGATTCTGCACGAGGCCTGGGACGACGGCAGAATAGCCGGCTACAATGTCATGCAGGATAAACCTGCTTGCTTCAAAAGGCGGACTCCTCTGGCTGTGACTTTCTCCGACCCCAACATCGCGGTTACAGGCCGGTCATACGCTGATTTGAAGACCATCCCGAATGTTTCAGGAAAAGAGGATTTTTCTAAACAGGGACGGGCAATAATCAAGGGTGAGGATCACGGGACACTCAAGATATATGCCTCGCCCGAAACGGGAAGGCTGTTGGGATCGGAAATGATCGCCCCGGACGGTGAACACCTGGCGCACCTGTTGGCGTGGGCAATTCAGAAAAACATGACCGTCTTCGAGGCGCTGCGGATGCCTTTTTATCATCCGGTCACCGAGGAGGGGGTACGTATGGCACTTCAAAACCTCGCGGCCAAAGTGAAAACCACCGTATCTCCCATGGATATGACGTTCTGCGAGGAAACCCCTGCCGATACTCTGTCATAAGTCACACGCAATATCAGTGTTGCGCGCGACGCCCATCAGCCGTTCGCGATCCCCAGCATTGCATTTGCGATGGATAGATAGATAAGCACCCCCAACACATCTGCCATGGAAGTTACCAGCGGGGCGCTGGCTGTCGCAGGGTCCATCTTAAAGCGCGCCAGTATGAAGGGTAGGGACATGCCCAGCAGGCTTCCCATGATTACGATACACACCATGGACAATGACACGGCCAAGGCCACCTGAATATCCGCCCGATACAGGCCCAGGAAAAAAACAGCCGCCGCCATGGACAGACCCAGCATGAGAGATACGGCAACTTCGCGTAAGAGGAGCCTTGAATAATCACCCACACGCACATCTCCAGTGGCAAGGCTCCTAATGATCAACGTGGCCGCCTGCGAACCTGAATTTCCACCGCTGTCTATCAGCAGGGGAAGGAAGAAAACCAATGCCACTACTGCCTCAATCAATTCTTCATAATGCGCGATGCCTGCACCTGAAAAAATATTTACGAACACGAGCAGAACAAGCCAGACGACCCGTCTAAGGTAAAGGGCGGTGAACGATGCATTGAGAACGCTGGTATTCAGCGGCATCACCGACCCCACCTTCTGCATATCCTCGGTTGTCTCTTCCTGAAAGACGTCGATTACATCGTCGGATTTTACCCTCCCTACGAGAACCCCTTGTGCATCCACTATGGGTAGCGCGCTGAAATCATATTTTTCGACCATATGGGCCACGTCTTCCTGATCATCATCCACGCGCGCACTGATAACATCCCGAGTGGCCACATCGGCCAATTTCCTGTTTCCATCCGACGTAATAAGCCGTTTCAGGGGCATGACCCCGGTCAGACGGCGATCCTTGTCCACCACATACAGATATGAAATAGCATCTATATCCTCTGTATCCTGCAGGGTATAAACGGCCTCATCCACTGAAGTATCTTCATGAAGCCAAAAGACGTCCGGGGTCATTATTCCGCCCGCGCTGTCCGGGCGGTATGACATCAATTTCTCAATTGACCCGTACGCCTCCGGGTTCATATATCCCAGCACCGACTCGGTAAATTCATCGGAAAATACCTCAAACACATCTGCGGCCTCTTCCGGAGCAAGGGCGGTCAACGCCTCGGACACAACCCGGGGGTCAAGCATTTCGCCGACTTCACCGCGCACTACCGGGTCCAATTCGTACAGTACATGCCCTGCAACATCAGGAGGCAACAGTTCAAGGATATGATCGCATTCATATGCGTGCAGGAAGTGACAGGCTTCGGCAATGTCTTCCGGACGCTGCTTTCGAAGCAGGAAACGCAGGCGTTCGGTATCCTTTTGTTCAAGCGCATCCTGAATCTGCGCCGTCAGCCTGTTGTTTTCGTTTGTTGTCATAAAACCACAAACCCACGCATTACATTCATGTGTAAATCCAGCATTTGACCACGGCATTAGACGCTTCCAACGCCACGTAATCGATAATATCAAGAAGGGTGGCGGCAATAGCCAGGTAAAGCAGTACACCGGCGATATCGCAAATGGAAGTAACCAGCGGGGCGCTGGCCGTCGCAGGGTCCAGGTTGAATATCTTGAGAATGAAGGGAAGCATCGTTCCGAACAGGCTTCCGATTACAACAATACTTACCATGGATATGAACACCACTACGGCAACATCGGGAGCCCGATAAAGTGCAACCATGTACACGCACACAGCCATGCTCAAGCCAAGCGCCAGGGATACCCCTATCTCCCGCAACATCAACCGAAATGCATCCCTGGGCAGCACGTCTCCAGTTGCCATGCTGCGCACGATCAACGTAGAAGCCTGAGCGCCGGAATTGCCGCCACTGGCGATTAGCAAGGGAAGAAAGAAGACCAACGCAACTATCGACTCGATAAGCTCCTCGTAATAGGCAATCCCTGCGCCGGCGAAGATATTGACGAATACCAGCATGACAAGCCATACAACCCTTCGCGCGTACAAGGTTGTAAAACGCGTCTTCAGCACGCTGGTTTCAAAGGGCATTACAGACCCGATTTTGTACATGTCTTCAGTGGCCTCCTCCTCAAAGACATCAATGATGTCGTCGGAGGTAACCCGCCCTACCAACACTCCATTGTGATCCACGATGGGCAGAACACGGAAGTCGTATTTTTCAACAAGACGAGCCACTTTTTCCTGGTCATCATCAACCTTGGCGCTGATCACGCCCCGAGTCATGAGATCCGAGAGCCTGCGGTCGCGGCGCGCATTAATCAGGCGTTTGAGTGGCATCACGCCGATAAGCCTGCGATCACGATCCGTGACGAAAAGGTAGGATATCTGGTCAAGTCCCTCGGCTTCGCGAAGATTTTGAATGGCACCCGCTACGGTCGTACTGCTCTCCAGTGCAAATACCGACGGTGTCATTATCCCGCCTGCAGTATCCGGAGGGTACTTCAACAGTTTTTCTACGTTATCGGCCGCATCGTGACCCATGCGTTCAATCGCAGAATCTGCGATCTTATCGGGAATATCCTCCAGAATATCCGTGGCTTCATCGGAGGAAATCGTTTCGAGCGCACCGGCAAGGCGCTCCGGATCCACCATTTCAACGACCTCGTTTCTGACTACAGGATCAAGATCCACCATGACAGCGCCGGCCGCCTCTGGATCAAGCAGTCCCAGTATATATGCGATCTCCTCCGCATGCAGATGCCGACAAGCGTAGGCAATGT
Source organism: Kiritimatiellia bacterium (assembly GCA_007130845.1). Lineage (GTDB taxonomy): Bacteria > Verrucomicrobiota > Kiritimatiellia > SLAD01 > SLAD01 > SLRP01. The sequence continues at coordinate 23,569 of SLRP01000088.1, forward strand.
CCTCAGGACGCTTCTTTTTTAAAAGAAACAGGACACGCCGGTCATCACGCCTTTCAACGGCGTCGCCAATCAGGGAACCCAACCTGTTTTCATCATCACCCATGGCAACCTGTCTAAGACATTATAGACGAGTCAAACGGCCAACACCCTTTCTTCTATAAACCGAAGAATAATCAGTCAAGCCGGTGCGCGGCGCAACTCCAAAGGGAGTGTCCTTTCTCAAAAACAAGCAACCCCGCCTATGCGGGGTTGCCGTTGAGTGTCACATGGATGTATTGAAGGTCTATGATCTGGCGGCAGCGTACAGCTCTGCTACCTTCTTCCAGTTAACCACATTCCAGAACGCATCAATGTAATCGGGTCTCCGATTTTGATATTTCAGGTAGTAAGCGTGTTCCCATACGTCCAAGCCGAGAACAGGTGTGCCGGTGCAGTCATGTATACCCTTCATAAGAGGACTGTCCTGGTTGGGAGTAGAACACACGCACAGGCTCCCGTCATCCTTGACGCTAAGCCATGCCCAGCCGGATCCGAAACGCCCGACAGCCGCCTCCTTGAACTTGTCCTTGAATGCGTCGAACCCGCCGAACTCAGCGTCAATGGCCTTTGCAAGCTCTCCATCCGGCTTTCCGCCTCCGTCCGAAGACAGGATCTGCCAGAAAAAGGTGTGGTTTACGTGCCCGCCGCCATTGTTGCGAACGGCAGTGCGGATATCTTCCGGGATACTGTTGAGATCCGATATCAGCTCTTCCGCGGATTTGGAAGCCAGTTCAGGATGCTTCTCCAGAGCTCCATTAAGCTTGCTTACATAGGTGCCATGATGCTTGCCGTGATGGATTTCCATTGTCTTGGCATCTATGTGGGGCTCCAGCGCGTCGGCACCATATGTCAATTGGGGTAGTTCATGAGGCATAAGTCAGCACTCCTTTCGTGATATTGTTCTGCTTTGTACTCCTCTGAATATACAGTATAGTCACGCTGTACACCTTATCAAGGGGAAGGTGCAATTATTTACAAGGCGACCCGAAAATAACAGGGAACCCCCCTGATCGCAAACTCATGAATATTTCAGCCTCCGGAGATCCATATGGAATTCTTGAACAACTTGACGCTTTGGTGCGCCATACTGACATGGCTTATTGCCCAGTTTCTCAAATTCATCTTCCATTACATAAAACACCGGCAGGTTGACTTTTTCGTCTTTGTAACCGCCGGCGGAATGCCAAGTTCGCACTCTGCAGTCGTCAGCGCGCTTGCCACCTCGGTCGGACTGGCTGAGGGATTCGGCGGCCCGCTGTTCGCGCTCGCGTTCATATTCGCTGTCGTTGTCATGTTCGACGCACAGAGTGTGCGCAGGGCTGCAGGCACACAGGCGCGCCTCCTCAACCAGATCGTGGCGGAACTATTCAAGGAACATCATTTGTCGGAACAGAAGCTTGCCGAATTACTCGGCCATACCCCGTATGAAGTATTGCTCGGCATGGCGCTTGGAATCATAACGGCTCTATTAATGCACGGCATGATTGCGTGATGCCGCCAGGTGTTACGAGGCCGGGGAAGATGCTGATCCAGGGTTTCCCGCAGCGACCGCTCAATTATGTATTGCGTTTTTCCAACATGTCATTATCTTCGTGCGCAACATGAATCTTTGCGTCGCCATGAAGGCGGCGTTAAATGTTCAATAGAAACCTTCACGTAAGGAGAGTATGTTTATGGCGAAGTCTAAACCCAAGACGAAATCGCAGATCGTTGCCCAGATAGCCGAGGATGCCGAAATAACAAAGGCGCAAGCCAGGATCGCCCTGGACTCACTGGCGGAACAGGCCTACAAGGGCGCCAAGGCCGGATTTACAATTCCCGGCATCGGCAAGCTGGTGGTTGTTAATCGGAAGGCCAGGATGGGACGCAATCCTGCAACCGGCGAATCGATAAAGATTCCCGCCAAGCGCGTGCTTAAATTCCGCATTGCCAAAGCAGCCAAGGACTCGATCCTCTAGAGCTGCAATCAACATTGGATCATAGAAAAATCGCGCTCTTCGGGGCGCGATTTTTTCGTTGATTACTCCAATATATGCATGACCGAAACCTGAAATAAACCTCAGCATAATACCGGGGGGTACAACAGCAGCAAGCGCGTTGGACATTGCTACCTGACAATAAAAAGGCTATAAACGCGGCATGACACAATCTCTTATCAGCGAGGTTTTGATGTCCTCGGGACAACCCGTTTTATCATACGAGTTTTTCCCTCCGAAATCCGGAGATGGACTTGATGGACTCAAGCGGGTTGCCGGGGAGCTCAAAGCGACATCACCGGATTTCGTATCCGTCACCCATAGTCCCGACCACCATGATCACGACCGGATCATGGTGGCGTGCGAATATCTTAGAGAAGAGGGCTTCGCAACCGTTGTCCCTCATATTACCTGCGCCGGGGCCTCCCGTGACGATTTGACGGCGCAAATCGACAAATATTACGATAAGGGCTATCGCAACGTAGTGTGCCTGCGCGGCGATCCTCCAAGAGGAGAAACTCAGTTCCGAAAACATCCGGATGGACTGGCGCATGCCAATGAACTGATTTTGCTGATCAAGAAACGACACCCGGACATCTGTTGCGGGGCGGCAGGATACCCGGAGGTGCATAAGGAAGCCCTTACCCCCGAATCGGATCTGCTTTACCTCAAGAGCAAGGTGGAAGCAGGCGCGTCGTTCATAATTACGCAACTGTTTTACGACAACCGAGTATATATAAATTTCGAGAAGAAATGCCGTGAATGGGGTATTCGAGCGCCCATTATTCCGGGACTAATGCCTCCCGTCTCGTTGAAACAGATTCAAGCCGCCGCAAGCCTGTGCAAGGCGTCTCTCCCTCCTCCACTCGTATCCGAAATGCTCTCCGCCGGAAACGATTCGGACAAGGAGGAATCAGCCGGAATCGAATGGACAGTCAGACAAATCAGGGGCCTCCTGTCGCGCGACGCTCCGGGCATACACATGTACATCTCCAATCACTCCAGACCTGCACTCGCACCGGCTCTCACCGAGTGCCTTGCGAACCGCAAAGTATGAACCGCAAAATCATTCTGGGAGCAGTTGTACTGTATGTCCTTGGTGCCGTCATTCATCTCGGGTTATTGAGGCATCAGACGGGTATGATATGGGGTGACGCCGGCGACGGCTTCTTATGCATATGGATTCTAAATCATCCCATGGAAACCCTTCTAAGGGGAGACTGGAACCTGGCAGATGGACGCATCTTCTGGCCAGATAACGAGGGCACTTTTTTCTGGTCCGACAACCTGATTGCCGTTTCGCCTTTCTTTGCCCTGAGCCGGTCAGTCATGCCCGGGATGCTGGACGCGTTCCGAATAACCGGTTTGTTCATGTCCATCCTTCACTACGGAGCGCTTCTGTTTCTGTTTCATCAGATATACCTGCTTGTACGCAGGCATCACCCGATGCTCTCGCCTCATTCAGCATGGCTTGTTCCAGCGTTTGCCTACCTGGCCCATTTCTCCCAGGCCGTGATCATCAATCACTTCATGCACATTCAGAACCTGAGTTCGTTGGGCGTAGTGGCATTGACAGGCTCGATGGTGGCGTACCGCCGGAATCCGGGGGCCCAATGGTTATGCGTGGCCGGAATATCCATTGTATTTACTGTGTATTCCGCACCTTATTTTGCAGTTGCCGGCATGATACTCATTATCGCATGGACCGGGTTGGAGCTGACCGCGAATCCCCGGGAGATATTGCGTAATGCATGGGCCGCAACGCCGTTATTGATCGTGCCGTTCATCCTCGCCGCGATTCTTGCCGCAGCATATGCAAGAGAGACAGCAGACCCTTATCTCACATCAAACGTAAAAGAATTGTCCGTGAGTTTTGGAAACCTTTTTACGCCTGCGTTCAGCTATTCATATCAACTGTTGAGCGGATGGATTGAAGGATATCCCCGCCCTCATAACGAGAAGATTGCATGGCTGGGTCCGGGACTCTTGGCGGGCGTTACGGCTGTAATTATTTACGCCGTTCTCAGTCGAAAGTTTTCCCTGCGCGCGTGGTTGCGATCTCCTGTGTTCTGGATCGCATGCCTTTCCCTTGTTCTTCTTAACTTGAAGGTCCGCGAGCTCCGGCCGTATCTGTCATGGTACGGTGTCGTTTTCGTGGCGGCGGCCATTATGGTGTCAATCTATTGGTGCTCCAGGAGATATGGAAGACATCCCATCCTCCTTACTGCCGCATTCCTGGTGACAGCCTCCGTGTTGATGTATGGCGTGGCATTCGGCCCGCATGGGTATTATCTTAACGAGCAGGTCAATCCGTCAATCTGGGGTTTCCTGTCACTGTGGGTTCCCGGACTGGGAAATATGCGTGCAGTGGGCCGCCTCGCCTACATAGGCCAGGTGTTGGTCATGTCCATCACAGCTCTATGGATATGGGTAATGGCTACGCGTTTGCGCGGAGCGCACCTTAACGCATTGTGGGCGGCAGTAGCCGTTGGGTGCGTCCTGCAGGGATGGGACGGCGGTGCCGCCAGGGCACCGATAAGAACATACGACGAGCGTCTTATCCGGCCATCCGCCGACGAACAGGCATTCTTCGAATCCATAGACGGATCCATGGCGGTATTCCCGGCCATTCCTTTTGCCAGAAACACAATTCCCATGCTTTATTTCAGCTCATTTCACGACTTGTCCCTTATGAACGGATACTCTGCCAGAACCTCCCCCGCATGGGAAAATATAATGAAACTCGCTCACAATCATGGCGCTGTCGCGCCGGAACCGGTCCATTATGCCCTGAACCAGGGAGTTGATTACATCGCTGTCCGCATCGAGTTCATTTACCCCGGCCACGCCGCATGGATGGAAGATACAGCCGAAAGCCCGTTGTTTGAGAATGATCGATGGCGTGTGTACGCCTCATGCGGGTTTGAGCGGCAAATAAATAATAAATAGATATTCCATCGCTGAAAAATCATGCTATTGTCCCGGTGTTTCAAGGTCATGACCGGATAATCCGCATCCGGAAGGAGGTACCGTTTAATGAAAGAGCTTCATACGGAAATCGAAATCCTTGCGCCGCCGGAAAAAGTGTGGGAAGTACTTGCGGATTTCCCTCGTTACGAGGAGTGGAATCCCTTTATCAGAAAGGTTTCAGGAGCATTCCACGAGGGCGGATACCTGACTGTACACTCCGTTCAGGGAGGCGAGAAAACCGTGTATCAACCCGGAATAGTGCGCTACAACGAAGGCTGGGAGTTCAGCTGGCTCAACACCAGAGGCATGCCCGGTATATTGGACATTGAACATATACAACGGGTGGAAGAGCTTGATGGAAATCGAACCCTGTTTATCAACAGGCAGGAACTCAGAGGGTTCCTTGTTCCTTTCATGTGGAATCGGCTTGAGAATGAACTGGGCGAAGCTCTTCTCCAGATGAACGAGGCGTTGAAGAATCGAGTGGAAAGCATGATGACTACGGCTTGAATGCCGAAAGGGAAACTCAACAACAGGAAGTCATACCATGGGAAGAATAAAGGAAACACGAAACAGCAATTTCAACAGGCCTAAGAAAACAGGCACGGACAAGAGGCGCCGTGTCAAAACCCAACGGCAACGCCTGGTCTCTCTCGGGATGCCGGAAGCCGATGTGGAAAACATGAACCCCAGAGAGGTTCGCACCCTGCTGAAACATCCTGCAAAGCTGGCTGCGAAATCCGACAATACGTAACATGGCGCATCAGGGCTTATTGAGGCCCCAAAACGCCGGCAAGACGGCCATTACCCCGCTTCAGTGCCACGGCTTTTACGAGCGTTAATGAAGGAGCGGATGGCAAAATACAGATATATCCCGCATAACACGGCGGTTACCGATTGTGCGATTACCGCACCCGGTCGATCCACATGTTCAGGCCCAACCGAGATCATATACAGCGCAAACCGTATAGAGCCGACAGTTCCCAGGAAGGCCAGCATAGCCAGCGCTGCAGATGCGTGCATGACATGCTTGCGCAACTTGTCGTTAATGACGGAAACTATTCCGCATGCCAGTATGATTGCTCCGAGAAATGAAGGTATCAACGCTGTAATGCTGGCTGCTCCGGTTGCGATATAGCCGGCAAGACCTGTCAATATCAAGGCTATCCCCAGCCAAATGGTTAATTTAGGCATGTGAAAATTCTCCGTTCAATGTTTGTTTGTCTAAAACATAAGGGAGAGTCATACTAAACGCAACGATCATCGGCGCACCAGAATAATGTCATGAAAATAATAACCGACAACCCGGACACGACGCGGGATTACCTGCCTCCCATGCATGAATGGAGACCGGCTGACACGCCCGATCTGCAGGGATCATACCTCTCGGCATGGCGCACGTTCGGTTCGGAAAACAGGGCATGGATATGCGAATCACATGCCTATGCCGGTTTCAAATCACGGGATCCCATAATAATAATAATCTCTCAGGCTCCGAGTTCCCAGTTTGCGGATGCAACCAATGCGCTCAAGGAATGCGTCGCTCTTCCGGACACCTTGTTTTGCCTGGCTCTGGAAGGGTCTAATTTCAGGGGCCAGAGAAACCGCTCATGGAATGCCCTAAAAGGAAACCTTCACCTCACAGCAGTCTACAAGTCGGACATTAAAGCCACGTCGATTGATGCCGGACTGACCATGCTGCCGGCCGTAGCTGCAGCGGAATCAATCCGCGCAGTAACTGAAAACCGTGTCGCAGCCTCCATAAAGTGGGTCAATGATATTCTCATAGACGGCAAAAAGGCCGCCGGGGTCCTGACTTCAACCCAGATAGTGGGCGACCGGATCAAGAGCGTGGTGTTCGGAATAGGCATGAACGTTAAGCAGGCGCCTGTACTCGAACCAACGCCGTTTGTTCCGGCCTCCACATCCGTTGCAGACCACCTGGGCGAATTTCAGCCGGGCCTGGAAAATGTCTTCTGGGATATAATTGTGCGGATAGACAATTATTTTGACATCCTGGTCAGTCAAGGCCCCCAACCTCTACTGGAGGCTTATCGGGAATACGCTGATATTGTCGGACACCGTGTGCGTCTTTGGCCTGACAGCACAAGTGACTGGATCAAGGAAAAACCTTTCGTATCTGGGGTGGTAAGATCCATCAAACCGGATCTGTCATTGAGATTGGACGGAGTGCCTGGACCGGTTTACAAAGGGCGTCTGGCGTATGAACAGTCCTGCCGGATGCTGGGACTTTGAAAAACTGCAACCGGACACAGCCATGACCAGGAAGGATACGAGGGGTTCAGGATGCAAGAGGACAGGGATTCAAGGGACAAATGCATCCATCTCCATCCAAATATGGGGCTTTACACTATGTTTTTCTTTTCTTTTGTGCCCGGTGGATGATATTAAAAGCCTGCAGTTACAAGCCGCTTACCTAATGTAAGTTTTTGGGAGGGTTATAACGGAGAATGTTTCTTGGACGATAATCTTTTTATTATATGTATATGGGCATTTGCCGCAGTTATCGCGTTGTTGTCCTTTCTGGCGTTGTTGATGCGCATCCTGATTCAGATTTTTCCCGAGAAATCGGGATCTGAGGATGCAGCAGTCGTCACGGCTATAAGCTCTGTGGTTGCGTCCGCTACCGGGGGCGGGCGAGTAGTTAAAATCGAAGAAACAAAAAGATCATAAGACCATGCTTTTTACAAAACATGAGAAAAAAATAAGGGTTATGCTGACTACATTCCGGGACGGCCTGCAGAGTTCGTTCGGAGGCAAGGTCAGAGTAAAGGATGTTCTTCCCGCCATGGAAGCCGCGGCAGCCGGCGGTATACGTCATTTCGAGTTCGGAGGGGGCGCCAGATATCAGGCGCCTTATTTTTATGCGGGAGAAGACCCCTTCGAATGCATGGACAAAATGCGCGAGGCTGTCGGACCTGACGCAGATCTGCAGATCCTGACCCGATCGGTGTCAGGAGTTACCCTTACAACCCAGAAGCTCAAGGCGCTGGATCTTCAGGCAAAACTCATGAAGAAGCACGGGACGACATGGGACCGTAACTTCGACTTCATGAACGATGTCGACAACCTCGTTAAAACCGGCCAATCGATCGTGGAATCCGGAATGCATCATCAGGTCTGTGTCGCGCTTATGGGGTTGCCGTTTCAATCGGACAAGGTCCATACACCCGCGTTCTACATCGATGTGATCAGGCGCGTACTCGAATCCGGAATCAAAGTGGACTCCGTATGCATGAAGGACGCGTCAGGCACGACGGATCCTCAGACCTGTTATGAAACGGCCAAGGGCATTCGAAAGATTCTTCCTCCGGAGCTTCCGCTATGGCAGCACACGCATGACACGGGGTCCCTTGCTGTAGCATGTTACATGGCCGGCCTTGCAGGTGGTGTGGACGGAATCGACCTTTCTGTTCGTCCGATGGCGTCCGGAACAGTCCAGCCCGATGTTCGTTCGATGTGGCACGCGCTTAAGAACTCCGGCTACTCCCTTGATATCGATCATTCCAGGATGGAGGAAATTGAGCAACTTCTCGAAGAGGGGCTCAAGGATTACGAATTCAATCCGGTAACCATTGCCGCCGATGCCCGAGTGGTCAAATTCCCCATGCCCGGCGGCGCGATAGGACCCAATGTACACATGATGGAGTCTGCAGGTATCATGAACCGGTACAGCGATGTGCTTGCGGAGTTCCCTGTCGTTGTAAAGGCCGGCGGTGCATGGACCAGCGTTACTCCTGGCAGCCAACAGTACTGGCTTCAAGCATTCAACAATGTCCTGCACGGTCGCTGGGAGAAAATTGACTCGGGCTACGGCCGTTCCGTTCTGGGGTACTTCGGCAAGACGCCTCTGCCCCCGGATGAAGATGTCATGAAAACAGCCTCTGAACAGCTGGGGCTTGCACCGTTCGAAGGCGATCCTCTGGAAGAGGCGCCGGATACCATAGCCGCGGCTGAAGAGGCACTTCGTGAACGCAATCTTCCGGTAA
>SLRP01000002.1 GCA_007130845.1 Kiritimatiellia bacterium
AAAAACATAGCTTGTCAGCTCGGCTCTATTCTCAGGGTTGGGAAAATGAGGGGACAAGTGAAACGCCGCATCACTCGAAAAAAATGATCCAAGCTGCCGTGTACGCGCCATGGCGGCCGGCTGGGATTCTCCCGGCGCTTTCGATAAAATATTAACAATGCGGTTGAGATTTCGGTTGATTTCCTTCTCATCATGCCCTTGCAGGCGGAAAATCACCAGCCCGCCTATGATTAAGAAAGTAACAACCACCCAAAATAATTTCTTTGTGCTCAAAATAATATCCCCCCGATTATGCGAGATTTGTCGACCGCGCCCATGGTATGCATTTCCATAGGCATATCACGATTGTCCCCTGCCACAAAGTATTCATCCTCACTCAAGATCATTTCCTGCATGTTCCAGTTACCGGTATGAACAAGATAGGATTCATTGCGGATCCGGCCGTTAACAAGCAGGGTTCCGTCCCTGAATTCGATGCTGTTTCCGGGCACAGCCAGTATTCGTTTCAAGTGGGTCAATTTCCTGCCGGCCATCCTGATAATTACTACATCGCCTGGCTGGGGATCACGGTATTTGTAGCGGATTGAATTGCCGATATGCAGGGCATTATCCCGAAATGCGGGTTCCATGGATGTTCCATCCACGCGGACGGGCGGCGTGATGTAATTAAAGAATACCAAGACAAGCAGTGTGATAACGGCGAGTCGCGCCAGAGTGCGTTTTGGGTTGTAGCCAAAAATTAAAGCGATGTACCAGGGGACAAAGCCCCTGTTATTATTATGTCGAAAAAATGAGTGCATTTGTTTTATTCATTTGGATGATAGAGGTAATGTCAATTGCTTCTTTGATATTTTCAAGGTCATAAAATGAATCCTTGTTATATTGTTGAGTTGTTTCCTGGATTTGTCTGTTTCAGTGAGGATGAACAAGATGGGTGATGTAAAAAGGGCTGTTATTCTGTTTTCGGGCCGTGTACAAGGGGTTGGTTTTCGCTTCACTACAGTCCATGTGGCTGGAGACTACAAGGTTTCTGGTTTTGTGAGGAATGAGCCGGATGGAAGCGTGCGGATATGCGCTGAAGGCGATAAAAACGAGATTCTGGGGTTCATTGAGGCTGTTAAACGTTCTCCGGTGGGGCGGTTTATAAGGTCCGAATCCATTGAATGGAGGCCTGCTACATTTGAGTTTACAGGCTTTGAAGTTCGATATTGAGCAGGGGAATTGAAGTTGTCTTATGAAATATGCGATATTAGCCGATATACACAGCAACCTTGAAGCTCTGCAGGCGGTGCTGGAGGATGCAGGGGGAAAAGACGTCTCGGGCTATGTATGTCTGGGAGATGTGGTAGGGTATAATGCCAATCCAGTTGAATGCCTGAATATTATAAGGGATCTTGGTTGTCCTGTGGTTCGTGGCAATCATGATCATTATTGCGCGTATGACGACAACCTTGAGGGGTTTCATCCCGTGGCGGCTGACGTGGTGGACTGGACAAGGAAACAATTGTCCGATGAGGATAGGAAGTTTCTTCGGAACCTGAAATACATTGATCGGGTGGAAACTTTTACAATTGTGCACAGCACGCTGGATACACCTGAACACTGGGGTTATGTTTTCGACAAGCTTGAAGCGGAAGCCAGTTTTGCGTATCAGTCGACATCCTTGTGTTTTTACGGGCATACGCACATTCCGTTGGCATTTGAGAAATCCGGAGGTGTTCGAGCGGGGCTGTACACAAAAATAAAGGCTACTCTGGGGAAGAAGTATTTTATCAATGTAGGCAGCGTGGGTCAGCCCAGGGACGGAGATCCGCGGGCTGCATATGTGACGTATGATATGCTGAACAATGAAATTGAACTCCACAGGGTGCCCTATGATTACCGGCTGACCCAGAAGAAAATCAGCGACGCCGGGCTGCCGGATCGGGTAGCTACGAGGCTGGCCGAAGGCCGCTGACAGTCAGGAAGAGTAAATACATTATGATTAGAACTTTCATTATTAAGGCTTTCATCTTCGCGTTCTATGCACTCATTCCGGCACATACCGTGACCGCCCAGATTGATATAAGCTGCCGCCTTGAACAATCCCGGGTGGTACAGCATGAGCCGGTGCGTGCAGCCGTCCGCATCCAGAACAATACGGCGCATACGCTGCGCATTTCCGATCGGGAAGGTGACACGCGCCTGATATTTGATATTGAGCGTTCGCCGGGCAGGTTGGCCGTGAGGACGGAAGAGCCGCTGATCGGCGATGAAGTCGTAATCCCGCCACGGAGATCTGAGACGATACAGGTTGTGCTGAACGAGGCATATGATATGCGATACACAGGGCCGTATACTGTACGGGCGCGTCTCAGGTGGGGTGGGACATCATTTTCATCGGGCAGCGCATTTCTGGATATTGTTCCAGGACTCGAAGTCACTCGCATTACCGCCGCCGCCTCGCCTGACGGGCAATCATATCGCACATACAGGATACTCTCGTTGAATCGCGATCGGGGAGAGCATCTCTTTCTCAGGATTGACGATCCTGGAGCCGGGATGAATTACGGGGTTATTCATCTCGGACGCTTTATCAGGCAATTCACCCCAAAATTGGAAACCGATGGCAGTTTCAATGTGCATGTGCTTCATCAGAGCGGGCCTGCCAGATATGCCCATCATGTGTTTTCTCCTGCAGGAAGAATGCTTAACCGCAGATATTACGGAAGTCACGAGGGACGGGTCGGGTTCGAGGAGGGTCCCGATGGAAGTGTAAATATTTCAGGCGCTACGGCCAGCTTTGCCGACTGAATGGACATGTAACCTTCCTGCTCATTGACCTCTCAACCATATCGTGATACCTAGAATATCGATTTGTCGCACCCGTGGTGGAACTGGCAGACACGCAAGATTCAGGTTCTTGTGCCCGCAAGGGCGTGGAGGTTCGAATCCTCTCGGGTGCACCA